>NZ_JAAGPC010000245.1:0-9855 GCF_017104595.1 Burkholderia sp. Tr-20390
TCTGCCGGGATTCCGCGACGTCGGCATCGGCCACGCGCGCGAGCAGCCGGACGAGCGCCGGGCCGCTCAGCGCCGGGCGCGGAGGTGCTTGCACCATGCTACAAACCGTCAAAAAAGGCAGCAGTTTACACGTCGCCGGGCGGTCGGCCGCCAGAATCGGGGAAGCGGCGCCGATCGGCGCGGCGGGCGACACACGCGAACGCCCGCCGCGCAAGGCTCGGCGGGCGACCGGGGCTTCGGCGGCGACGGTTCCGACGCGCCCTTGCCCTTGCCCTTGCCCTTGCCCTTGCCCTTGCCCTTGCCCTTGCCCTTGCCCTTGACCTCGCCCGTCACCCGTCACCCGTCGCCCGCGGATCGCCGACCGCCGACCGCCGACCGCCGACCGCCGACCGCCGACCGCAAATATCGTCCGACGATACCGGCCGCGTTGCACTACCATCAAAGCACCCGTCGAGCCATGCGAGCCGGCCGCGGGCGGCGCCGCCGAGACCGGGCGCCACCGACCCACGACGACAACAGACGGGCCCGGCCCGACCGCACACGATGCTTGCCAATCTCGTCTCGCGCCTGCGCGACCGTTTCGGCAAACCGCCGACCCCGCAGGCCTTCGCCGAACGCCTGATCGCCACGCTGCGCGCATCGGGCGACACACGCACCTGGCGCCACGAGGACGAGAAGGGCTGCCTCGTCCAGTCGGATGTGCCGTCGAACATCATCAACCTGCACAACCTGTTCCACGACTACGCGGCCGCGAAGCCGTCCGAGCGGGACACCGTGCTGAAGCGCCAGGCGAACGCGATGATGCAGCACGAGATCCCGACGGATTTCGCCGCCGCGCGCGCGAAGCTGCGCCCCGTGATCCGCAGCGCGACCGAGCGCTGCGTGACGGCGCTGCAAACGGCCGGGCAGTTCGGCATCACGGAGCTGGCGTTCCGGCCGCTGTGCGAGAACATCGAGATCGGCATCGCATACGACGGCGAGCTCAACATCGCGCGCCTGCCGACCGCGACGCTCGACCGATGGGGCGTCTCGTTCGACGAAGCCTGCGACATCGCGATCGACAACCTGCGGGCCGCATCGTCGACGCCGTGGGCCGCGCTGCCGAACGGGGTATTCCTGTCGCAATTCGACGACTCGTACGACGCGGCGCGGCTGCTGCTGACCGACCTGCTCCACCGGCAGCCGATCGCCGGCGCGCCGGTCGTGATGGCGCCCAACCGCGCGGTGCTGCTGCTCACCGGCGACCGCAACCCGGCCGGGCTCGCCGCCATGGTCGACCTCGCCGAACAGGCGCAGGCGCAGCCGCGCCCGCTGCCGCCGCTGATGCTGCGCTGGGACGGCGCCGCCTGGCGGCGCTTCGTGCCGGCAGGGCTCGAAGCGAAGCTGCATGCGCTGCGCATCGGCGAGCTCGCGGGCGACTACCAGGATCAGCGGATGCTGCTCAACGACGTGCATGAGCGCGACGGCACCGACCTCTTCGTGGCGACCTACTCGGTGTACAAACGCCAGGACGGCAGCCTGTTCAGCGTCAGCGTATGGAGCGACGGCGTGCCTTCCCTGCTGCCGGAGACGGATATCGTCGCGCTCCATCGCGGCTCGACGGGGCAATCCGCCTACGTGCCGATGGCCGAGCTGCTGCGCACGTGCGGCGACCTGATGACGGCCACCGGGCATCGCCCGGTGCGGTATGAAGTGAAGGCATTTCCGGACGACACGCGGTTCGCGGCGCTGTTGGCGCGGTTCAGCGAAGCCTGATGCTGACGCCGATGCGCGTTCGCACGGTGCGCGCCGGCAGCCCGCCACGGGAATGGCCGGCCGCCGTGCGATGCAGATCGGGAATGGAAGCGGTTAGATGCGCTCAGATGCCCGCTTTCGGCGCATTCAGGATCAGTCGCAGCCCGAGCAGCGTGATCGCGCCGGCGGCGATGCGGTCGACCCACTTCTTCGCGCGCAGGTAGAGCTCGCGCGGCCGGCGTGTGGAGAAGCACAGCGCGACGACCGTGTACCAGCCGAACTCGACGCCGAACACGAGCGGCGGCAGCGCCAGATAGCACCACAGCGGCGGATGCTGCGGGAGCAGCGCCGCGAAGATGCTGCCGTACCAGATCGCCGTCTTCGGGTTGCTGAGCTGGGTCGTGAGGCCCGTCCAGAACGACTTGCGCGCGCTGCCGCCGGCCAGCGCCTGCGGATCGTCCATCGCGATCGGCCGGTCGGCGCCGCGCCAGATCTTCGACGCCATGTAGATCAGGTACGCGCCGCCCGCCACCTTGAGGCCCACGTACAGCCATTCGACGGCCTGCAGCAGCGTATAGAGCCCGGCCAGCGCGACGCCGCCGAACACGATGCCGCCGATGCCCATGCCGAGCGCGGTGGCCAGCCCGTCGCGGCGCGACAGCCCGATCGAATTGCGGGCAACCAGCACGAAGCTCGGGCCCGGAATCATCGCGCCGAGAAACAGCGCGGCCAGGATGGCGAGTACGGCAGCCGATGCAGTCATCGAAGTCTCCTTGGTGAGCGACGCCGAATCGCCAGCGCCTGCGTGTCGTTTCCGATGGTCGAGCCGCTGATTCTGGCACGCTTCGCCCATGGCCGAAAGCGGCTTTGCGCTGCTATGCTGGCCCTCTTTCCCGTCATTCGCGCCGCCCCCCATGATCGAGATTCGCGCCGCCCGCTATCCCGATGACGCCCGTGCCGTCGAGGCGATCTTCCGCGAGTACATCGCGAGCCCGACCGTCAGCCTCGAATTCCAGGACTACGAGCCCGAGATCGCCGCGCTGCCCGGCAAGTACGCGGCGCCGCGCGGGCGGCTGCTGCTCGCGTGGCAAGGCGAGCGCGCGGTGGGCTGCGCGGCGTTTCGCGAGATCGACGCGACGACGTGCGAGATGAAGCGCGTCTACGTGCGCCCCGAAGCGCGCGGGCTGAACGTCGGCCGCCAGCTCGTTGAACGGTTGCTGCACGACGCGAAGGCGGCCGGCTATGCGCGGATGTGTCTCGACGTGCTGCCGGAGTTCGTCGCCGCCAGGAAACTGTATGCGTCGCTCGGCTTCACACCCGCGCCGCCCGTCGCGTTCAACCCGGTGCCGGGCACCGAGTTTCTCGGGCGGGATGTGTAATCGCCACGCCGTCGGCACCGCTTTCCACCTTTCGACCGGACACCCCGTCATGCGCGCTTTCCGCCCGTCCATCCTGCTCCTCCCGCTGCTCGCCGCGCTTTCGCTGAACGCCCGCGCTGGCGACCTGCCGAAATCGGTCGCCGCGCAGTTGCCGCCCGGCTACCAGCCGCTGCTCGCGCATGCCGGGCCGGATCTCGACAACGGGCGGCACAGCTTTCTCGTCGTCGTGCATCGGGCGGTCGATACGCGCGAGCAGCCGTCGCCGCGTCCGCTGCTGATCTTCGAGGAACAACCGGATCACGCCTTCCGGCTCGTCTCGCGCAACGATCAGGTCGTGCTGCGCGCGAACGAAGGCGGCCAGTGCGATCCGTTCGATCCCGAAGATGCCGCCGACAACGGCTTCGCGATCAAGGGCCACTATTTCACCGTGCAGAACTTCGTCGCGTGCGGGCAGCACTGGAGCGACTACGTGACGTTCCGCTACGACCCGCGCACGCACGGGTGGCTGTTCTCGAACCAGATCGTCACCGAATCGTTCCCGCTCGACGACCAGCCCGACCACGTCACCGTCACGCGCGCCGATGCGCATCGGCCGGTGTCGTTCGGCCAATGGAAACGCAAGGACTGACGCGGCCGGTGCCACGCGCCGCAACCGGTTGCATCGCACGCCGGCCGGCGCGGGCACGGCCGGACGCAGTCACATCCCGCTTCTCCCGCGCTCGCGAGCGCACGCCAACAGGACTACCATAGGCGCTCGCCGTCGCGCGACCGCGCGCCGGCCTCGCACGCGGCTCGCCCGCCTACGCTCCCTCGCTGCACCCGCACTGGAGGACGTCATGACGCAACACTTCGACGCGATCGTCATCGGCACCGGTCAAGCCGGGCCGCCACTCGCCGCGCGGCTGTCCGGCGCCGGGATGAAGGTCGCGATCATCGAGCGCGGCCGCTTCGGCGGCACCTGCGTGAACACCGGCTGCATCCCGACCAAGACGCTGATCGCGAGCGCGTACGCCGCGCACCTCGCGCGGCGCGCCGGCGAATACGGCGTGTCGGTCGGCGGCCCCGTCACCGTCGACATGCAAGCCGTGAAGGCGCGCAAGGACCAGATCTCCGGCCGCTCGAACCACGGCGTCGAGCAATGGGTGCGCGGCCTCGCGAACACCACCGTGTTTCAGGGTCACGCCCGCTTCGAGCAGGCCAATACGGTGCGCGTGGGCGACGACGTACTCGAAGCGGAACGCATCTTCATCAACGTCGGCGGGCGCGCGCAGGTGCCGGCCATGCCGGGCCTCGACACGGTGCCGTACCTGACCAACTCGACGATGATGGACGTCGACTTCCTGCCCGAGCATCTCGTGATCGTCGGCGGCAGCTACATCGGGCTCGAGTTCGGCCAGATGTATCGCCGCTTCGGGTCGAAGGTCACGATCGTCGAGCAGGGTTCGCGCCTGATCCGGCGCGAGGACGAGGACGTGTCGCAGGCAGTGCGCGAGATTCTCGAAAACGAAGGGATCGACGTGCAGCTCGACGCGACCTGCCTGAGCGCGCGGCGCGACGGCAGCGGCATCGCGGTCGGCCTCGACTGCGCGGGCGGCGGCCGCGAGGTCGCGGGCTCGCACCTGCTGCTCGCGGTCGGACGCGTGCCGAACACCGACGATCTCGGGCTCGACCGCGCGGGCGTCTCGACCGACGCGCGCGGCTACATCGAGGTCGACGAACAATTGCGCACGAACGTGCCCGGCATCTGGGCGCTCGGCGACTGCAACGGGCGCGGCGCGTTCACGCACACCGCATACAACGACTACGAGATCGTCGCGGCCAACCTGCTCGACAACGATCCGCGCAAGGTGTCCGATCGCATCGCGGCGTACGCGCTGTACGTCGATCCGCCGCTCGGCCGCGTCGGCATGACGCTCGCGCAAGCGAAGCAGACCGGCCGCCGGCTGCTCGTCGGCACGCGCCCGATGACGCGCGTCGGCCGCGCGGTGGAAAAAGGCGAGAGCCTGGGTTTCATGAAGGTGATCGTCGACGCGGACAGCCACGCGATCCTCGGCGCGTCGATCCTCGGCGTGACGGGCGACGAAGTCGTGCACGGGATGCTCGACGTGATGGCCGCCGGCGCGCCGTACACGACGATCAGCCGTGCGATGCATATCCACCCGACCGTGTCGGAGCTCGTGCCGACGCTGCTGCAGGATCTGCATCCGGTCGAATGACGGATGGCGGGCGGCTGCGCCTCGGCGTCGCACGGGGGGCGAGCGGTATGCGAAGATGGCCGCTCGCCACGACATCCGGGAGCGCCATGGACCGCCTGCAAGCGATGCAGATCTACGTACAGATCGTCGAACGCGGCAACTTCACGCAGGCCGCCGACGCGCTGCAACTGCATCGGCCGGCCGTGACGAAAGCCGTGCAGCAGCTCGAGCAGGAACTCGGCGTCCGGCTGCTGAACCGCAGCACGCGCCGCGTCAGCGTGACGGCCGAAGGCGAGGCATTCCATGCGCGCTGCGTGCAGTTGCTCGGCAGCATCGACGACGCGTTCGCGTCGTTCCCGAAGCAGCGCGCGATCCCGAAAGGCCGGTTGCGCATCGACATCGCGCTCGCGCTGGCGAAGACGGTCGTGATTCCGGCGTTGCCCGATTTCCAGCAACACTATCCGCAGATCGAGCTCGTGCTCGGCGCGAGCGACCAGCCGGCCGACCTGATCGGAGAAGGCATCGACTGCGTCGTGCGGGTCGGCAAGCTGAAGGATTCGAGCATGGTCGCGCGCACGGTCGGCGCGGTGCCGATGGTCACGTGCGCGTCGCCCGGCTACATCGCCCGCCACGGTTTGCCGCGCACGCTCGACGACCTTCGTGCGCATCGCGCCGTCAACTTCTTTACCGGCAGCAATCGCAAGGTGCTCGAATGGACGTTCCGCCCGCACGGCGAAACCGTCGCGGTGAAGCTCACGAGCAGCCTGCTGACCGACAACTCGGAAGCGCTGCTGTCCTGCGGGCTGGCCGGCCTCGGCATCGTGCATGCATTGCGGCCCGCGCTGCAGCCGAGCATCGACTCGGGCCAGCTGATCGAGCTGCTGCCCGGCGTGCCGGCCGAGCCGAAGCCGGTGTCGGTGCTGTACCCGAACCGCGCGCATCTGCCCGACAAGGTGCGCGCGTTCATCGACTGGCTGACCGAGCTGTTTGCGCGGCGTTATCCGGCGTAGAACAGGTGTGCGCCGATTGTTATTCGTCGAATAACAATCAATGATCCCGCCGCGCGTTTCTCCGGCGCGGATACCCGCCTACAGTGCTCCTTCATCGACACCCGTTCATTGAAGGAGCCCTCCATGTCCCGCATCGTTCGTTTCCACCGCGTCGGCGGCCCCGACGTCCTGCAGATCGACACCGTCGACGTACCCGCACCAGGCCCGGACGACATCCAGCTGCGCGTGAAGGCGATCGGCCTCAATCGCGCGGAAGTCATGTACCGCAGCGGCGAATACACGTTCATGCCGCGCTTTCCCGCGGCGCTCGGCTACGAGGCGTCGGGGATCGTCGCGGCGGTCGGCCGCAACGTGACGGCGTTCGCGGAAGGCGATGCGGTGAGCGTCGTGCCGGCGTTCTCGTTCGCCGACTACGGGATGTACGGCGAGGTCGTCAACGTGCCCGCGCATGCGGTGGTCAGGCATCCGGCAAGCCTGTCGTTCGAGGAAGCGGCCGCGACGTGGATGATGTTCGTCACGGCGTGGGGCGCGCTGATCGAACTCGGCGGGCTGCAGCGCGGCGACGCGGTGCTGATCGGCGCCGCGTCGAGCAGCGTCGGCCAGGCGGCGATCCAGATCGCGAACCACGTCGGCGCGGTGCCGATCGCGCTGACGCGCGGCGAATCGAAGCGCCAGGCGCTGCTCGACGCGGGCGCGAAGCACGTGATCGTCGGCAGCCCTGCGGACCTGCCGCAGCAGGTGGCGGAGATCACCGGCGGCACCGGCGCGCGCCTCGTGTTCGATCCGGTCGGCGGCCCGGACGCGGCGAACCTGCTGCGCGCGCTGGCCACGAACGGCACGTTCTTCCAGTACGGCGCGCTCGACACGCGCGACATCCCGGTGCCGGTCATGGACCTGCTCGCCCGCCACCTGACACTGCGCGGCTACGAGCTGTTCGAGATCACCGGCGACGCGCAGCGGCTCGAGCGCGCGAAGCGCTTCATCGTCGACGGGCTCGCGGCCGGCGCGCTGAAGCCGCTGATCGATCGCACGTTCGCGTTCGACGACATCGTGGAAGCGCATCGCTACATGGAGGCCGGTGCGCAGGTCGGGAAGATCGTCGTCACGGTCTGAACGATGCGAGGCGGGCGGGCCGCTTGTCTGAAAAGGCGGCAGGCCCGCCCCCCGTTCAGCTTTCGAAATACCGCGGCCGGTCGATATCGGCCAGCAACCCCGGCTGCGTCGGCGCCCAGTCGAGCGATACGCGCGTGCGCTCGCTCGTGGCCGGCGCATCCATCCCCGCGAACATCGCGAACCAGCCGAAGTGTTCGCCGGCTTCCGCCGCCGTTTTCGCGACGACCGGCACGTTCAGCCGCCGGCCGATCACTTCCGCGATGTCCCTGAACCGCACGCCGGTATCGTCGACCGCGTGATAGCGCGCGCCGGGTGCGCCGCGTTCGATCGCGAGCCGATAGACGCGCGCCGCGTCGAGCCGGTGCACGGCGGGCCAGCGGTTGTCGCCTGCGCCGATGTAGGCCGACGCGCCCTTCTCCCGCGCGAACGCGATCAGGCGCGGCACGAAAGCGTGATCGCCGTCGCCGTGCACGGACGGCGGCAGGCGCACGACCGATGCATGCACGCCGCGCGCCTCCAGCGCGACCGCGGCCGCTTCGGACGCCCGCGGATAGGTCGACGACACCGGCACGTGCGGATCGTCTTCCGTCGCCGCGCGCCCGGGCGCGACGAGCGCGAGGCCCGACGTGACGACCAGCGGCCGCGCCGAGCCCGCGAGCGCCGCGCCGATCGTCTCGATCGCGCGCCGGTCTAGCTCGCAGTTCTGCGCGAAGCGCGAGAAGTCGTGATTGAATCCCGTATGGATCACCGCGTCGGCGGCTTCGGCGCCACGCGTGAGGCTGTCGAGATCCTCCAGCGACCCGCGGTGGACCTCGGCGCCGGCCGCCGCGACCGACGACGCGGCCGCATCGGACCGCGCGAGGCCGAGCACCGAGTGCCCGGCAGCAATGAGTTCGGCCACGACGGCCGCGCCGACGAAGCCCGACGCTCCAGTAACAAAGACACGCATGTTCAACACCTCCGGATGGCAGGGAGGCTTACTATCTGTCGATCGCCGTGCACGGTGAAGCCGTGACGGTTTACCGGTAAACGAACTAACAGGCTATGGCTGACGCCCCCGACAACCTGCTCGGCGCCTACCTTCGGGCCCGCCGCGAGAAACTCGACCCGGCCGCGCTCGGCCTGCCGGCCACGCGCCGCCGCACGCCGGGCCTGCGGCGCGAGGAAATCGCCGAGCGTGCGCACGTGAGCACCGCGTGGTACACGTGGCTCGAACAGGGGCGCGGCGGGGCGCCGTCTGCCGACGTGCTCGACCGGCTCGCCCGCGCGCTGCTGCTGAACGACGCCGAGCGCGAGCACCTGTTCCTGATCGGCGTCGGCCACCTGCCGGAAGTGCGCTATCACGCAGCCGACCATGTGTCGCCGCGCGTGCAGCACGTGCTCGATTCGCTCGACGCGAGCCCGGCGATCGTGCGCTCGGCGACGTGGGACGTCGTCGCGTGGAACGACGCGGCAGCCGCGACGCTGACCGACTACACGACGCTGTCGCCGCAACGGCGCAACATCCTGCGGCTCATCTTCGTCGATCCGCACGTGCGCGGCGTGCAGGCGAACTGGGAACGCGTCGCACGGTTCGCGGTGGGCGCGTTTCGCGCCGACGTCGCGCGCGGCGGTGCGACGCAGGCCGTTCAGGCCTTCGTCGACGAGATGCGCGCGGCGAGCGCGGAGTTCGACGCGCTGTGGCGCGACCACGATGTCCGCTCGCACGAGGAAGGCACCAAGGAGATCCACCATCCTGCGGTCGGGCGCATCGCGCTCGAATACGCGGCGTTCGCGGTAAACGGCCGGCCCGACCAGACGCTCGTGATCTTTACGCCGGAAACGGCGGCCGATCGCGCGCTCGTCCGGTCGCTGGTGGCCGCGCGCGCGCAAGCGCTGGCCGAGCAGATGCCGGTGGCATGACGGCGCGCGTTTAGTCTGATGAACGCGCCGTCGCGCCGTCTCGCCCGCCACCGCCATCGCCCCCGTCGCCCCGCTCAGCCCCATCGCATTCCGCACTGATTCCCAGTCGAATATTTAATTTTCACCTGGCGTAGCGCGCGCTTACCCTTTCGGCATCGCATCACAGGGCCACCGGCCCCTCCCTGGAGCATCCCGATGTCCGACCCCGGCACCGCGCAAGCCGTCCCCCGCCCGCATGCGGCTTCCGTGTCCTATGGCGCGCTCGCACTGCTGGTGCTGGCCGGCCTCAACCTGCGACCGTTCCTGACCGCGTTCGGCCCCGTGCTCGACGTCGTGCGCGCCGACACGGGCCTCGGCTTTCGCGCGGCCGCGCTGCTGACCACGTTGCCGTTCGTGCTGATGGGTGTCGTCGCCGGGGTCGGCGTCGGGCTCGCGCGACGCGTGGGCGAGCAGCGCGCGCTGAGCGTCGCGCTGGCGCTGATCGCGGCCGGCTGCACGGCGCGCCTGTGGAGCGGCGGCAGC
>NZ_JAAGPC010000246.1:0-9661 GCF_017104595.1 Burkholderia sp. Tr-20390
CCCCGACGCGGCTGCGGCGCCGCTGGCGGGTTGCGCCGCGTTGGCGGCCGGCGCGGCCGGTTCGGGGAAGTTCGCGCCGTCGTTGTTCGCCATGTAGACGATCGCACGGGCGATTTCATAGTCGCTGACGTCGTCGGGGCTCGTGCCGCCGCGCGGCGGCATCGCGCCCTTGCCGGCCAGCGCCGTCTTCAGCAACGTGTCGAAGCCTTGCGAGATGCGCGGCGCCCAGTCGTCCTTGTTGCCGAACTTCGGCGCGCCGGCGGCGCCCGTGCCGTGGCAGGTCACGCAGACGGCCTTGTAGACTTCCTCGCCGGTCTTGTACGTGCGGGGCGCGTTGGCGTCCTTCACGTCGACCTTCGCGAGCGGGGCGACACGTGCGGCGACCTGTTCGTCGGATAGCGCGTCCGTGCCGGCGCCGGCACGGAACGCATGGTTCGCATAGTTGGCGAACAGGACGATCAGGATGATCGGAATCGCGAACGACGCGATGATGACGGCAATCAGCTGCCCGGGGGTTTTGACGGGAGATTCGTGGGGTGCTTCGCTCATGCTTGCCTCGTCTCCGTGATTAGGAATTGTGAGCGCGGTGCAACGGCAAATGGCAGTCCAATGAAGCCCGGTCGATTATAGACGGAACGTTTACATCACGGCGAGCGGTGCGATGGCGCGTGTTTACCCGCACGCGGCGCGGCCCGGCGGGGATTCGTCGGGCAAGGTGGACGCGTCATGGGAAACCGGGTATCCTTGCCGTCTTGCCAATCGTGGGCGGCCTGTATATTGGGGTCGCTTCACTGTCACAGGCGCCCGTAGCTCAATGGATAGAGTACTGCCCTCCGAAGGCAGGGGTTGCTGGTTCGATCCCAGCCGGGCGCGCCAAGCCTAGTCAGGCTCTCAGCGGTTTTCTCCGTTCGTCGCACTGTCTCGTTGCAGCTGAATTGCAGCTGGCACCGGCACGGGCTCGGCCGTCAGCGGCGCGACCCATTGCGCGAGGTGATCGGCCGACAGGTGCGCGTACCGCTGCACCATTTCCATCGTCTCCCATCCGCCCAGCTCCTTGAGCACCTGCAGCGGCGTGCCGCGCTGCACGTGCCAGCTCGCCCACGTATGACGCAGGTCGTGCCAGCGGAAATCGTTCAGGCCGGCACGCTGCAGCGCCTTGGCCCAGGCGGCCGTCGCCGTCTGGTAGACCGGCCTGCCGCGATAGGTGAACACGCTGTCCGCGCACTCCGGCGCCCGCGGGTTCGCATGCTGGCGGCGCAGCACGGCGATCGCGGTTTCCGAAAGCGGCACCGTGATGGCCTTGCGCGCCTTCGCCTGGTCCGGGTGGATCCACGCGACGCGCCGCGCGAGGTCGACTTGCGACCACCGCAGCCCCGTCACGTTGGCGCGGCGTAGGCCGGTCTCCAGACTGAAACGCGCCATGTCGGCGAGATGCGCGGGCAGTTCGGCGAGCAGCCGTTCCGCTTCGGCCGGGGTCAGCCAGCGGATGCGTTTCGAGACGATCTTCGCGCGTTTCGTGACCGGCGCGCGCTCCAGCCATTCCCATTCGACCGCCGCATTCAACACCGACTTCAGCACGCCGATCACGCGACGCACGGTGCCGTCGCTGACGGCCCGGTCGGTCTCGACGATGCCGTGCCGGGTGCGCACCGTACGCGGTTCCTGGCGCTTCGCGAGCGCGATCGCGTCGACGCGGTTGCGGTCGATATCGGCGAGCGCGACGCCGGACAGGTGCCGGTCGAGCCAGCGCAGGTGAATCTTCGACGTTTCCAGGCTGGCGAGGCCCGCGCGTTCGCCGACGTAGCGCACGACCGCGTCGTTCCACGAATGGCGCGGCTTCGTGCCGAGCCGCGCCTGGTTCCACAGGTCGACCTTCAGCCGGTCGTGGAATTCCTGGGCCTGCGCTTTGTCGCGGGTGCCAGTGCTTCCCTGTACCGGCGGTCCGCCGCCAGGGGGGTACAGCTTGTATTGCCAGTTCGGGCTGGTCTTGCGCTTGTAGAGCGACATGGGCGGGTTTCCTCTTGCTGATCGTGATGGGCGACGGGCGGGAGCCATTCGCCGGCGAGGTAGCGCTGCAGGGCGGCGACGGAAAAGATCCAGCGCTTGCCGACCTTGCGGCCGGGCAGCGCGCCGGCCCGGGCCTTCAGGCGCACCGTCTCGGGATGGGCGCCGAGCAGCGCAGCGGCACCGGCCAGGTCGACGGTGGCCGGATGCGCGCTGTCGGCAGGCCGCGCGCCGGGCGGGCACGCAGCGCAACTCGTGGAAGGATGGTTCGCGTGTGAAGAGTGCATAACACGTTGATGTTCAAGCGTTTTGTTGGCCATCGGTTGCCATCATTCAGGCGTGGCGAGCGCGTGGAACCCATGGCGCGAAATCGCTGCATCGCCGGCGACCGATGGCAATGCGGCGCCGACTCGTGGTGCGCGATAGCGGCTCGTCGCCGTGGCTTCCCGGTTCTCTTTCTTCTTTTTCTTCAATGAGTTGAAGAGAGAGAAAGAAGAAGGGGCCGCCGCCGGCGCGCCGGCCGGACTCATGGCAAAAGCGGCATGACACGTGGCGAACCCGGCGTGAGGCAGGGCGGCAGTTTCCTCAGGAATCAAGGACTTGCGAGCCGTCACCCGCGACAACCACGACTCGCGTGCGCTGCCTGCCCACTCCCGGCGGGTTCCGCCGTGCGGTGGTTGGCTGGACAGGGCGCGGCTCATGCTCGGCCGCCTTGCAGCGCATCGGTCGCCAGGTCCTCGCGCACCGACACGTGCAGGCCGAATGCGGCCAGGCGCTCGAGCGACACCGGCGTCAGGTACGGCACGCGGCGCATGTAGATGCGGCGCTCGACCTCCTTCTCGCCGACCACGACGCCGGCGTGCTTGAGCTGCGCCTTGAACACGCGGTCGGACTTCACCGGCAGGCCGTTCCACTTGTCGCGCAGCGCGCTCGTGTGCGCGAGGTGATCCATCACGTGCCCGGTGCGCAGCAGCAGGCAGAATTCGCCGTCGACGGTGTCGAACGTGTACGGATGCTTGTAGTTGCCGCCGTCGATTTCCGACAGCACCGTTTCCATGATCCAGACCCACGGCTCGCGGTCGGCGCTGGTTTCGGCGACATGGCCGTTCATCTCGGCGATCAGGTCGCGCGGGAACTCGCCTTCGCTCGGGTCCATGCCGGCGAATTCGCACAGGTAGCGCCACGCGAGCCCGATCGCCGCGTAGTTGCCGGCCATGCGCCGTGCGCCGTCGTCCTCGCCGCTCGCGCGGCAGCCGGCGAGCGCCTGGTCGCGCAGCGTCGCGTACTGGTCGAGCGTGGTGCGCCGGTCGAGGCCGGTCAGGAACTCGAGCCATTGGCGGACCGGGAAGCGCGGCAGGTCGTCGGGCAGCAGCGGCCCGCGCTTGCCGGTCAGCGTCGTGCGCACGAGCTTGCCGAGCAGGCTGCGCACCGGCACGTCCTCGCCGGCGAGCATCACCGGCGCGCACAGCAGGTATTCGGTCATGTCGGTGCCGCGCCGCGTCACCGTGTACTGGTAGTTCTCCTGCAGCAGCCCGACCGCCTTGTCGATCACGTCCTGCCGCCGTGCCGACAGCTCTTCCCAGCCGACCGGGTGGCTCGTGTGACTGATGCTGGTCAGCAGGCGGAATTCGGTCTGCAGCGACTGCCCCGAGAACATCGTGAACGCGAGCGAGCGCTCGAGCCGCTTGATGAGCGTCGACTTGCCCGCGCCCTTGTTTGCCTGGACCGTCAGATGCGGCCAGAAGCCGAGCAGCGCCTTCAGGTGGCCGCCGAGCGCCCACACGAGCGGGATCGTCGCGGCGTTCTGCCGGAACGTCGTCTGGTAGGCGGCGATCACGCGGCGCGCGTCGCTCACCGGGCCGCCCGGGAACGTGAGGTTGTGATACGGGCACTGCTTGTCCGCTTCGGTGAAGTAGCAGTCGGGGCCTTCGTTGACGATCAGCCGCCCGTCGCGCCACGCGAGCCCGACGAAGTTCGCGGCCCGGCGCGCGCCGAGGTCGGCGCCGCGCTCGAGGATGTTCACCATCCGCTTGAACGGCGCCGGCGCCCAGATCGGGCCGAACTTGCTCCACTGGTCGACGTTGTGCAGCTGGTCGTCGAGCATCACGCGGCGGATCAGCTGCGCACCGTGCCGCGGCGCCTGCACCGACACGGCGAAGTAGACGGTGGGCGCCTGGTCGGCGTCGCCCGTCATCGTCGACGTCGCGCTCGCGACGGCCACGCGGCTGATGCCGGCGATGCGGAAGCCGCACAGGTCGGTCATCACGGGCGTCTCGATGCCGGATTCCTCGTTGCGATCCATCTTGGTGATGTAGTTCGTGAAGTCGGGCCGCACGCGAAACCGCCAGTACTGCGCGAAATCGTGCGCCGGCAGGAAGATGCGCGGCCGGCCGCGGCGCGACGCGTCGCCGGGCAGGCCGGCGACGAGCCACGGCTCGAGCTGGTCGAGCGCGCGTGCGAGGTCGGCCGGGCCGCGCAGCTGCAGGTAGTCGTTCACGTCGTTGATCGGCGTGCGCTTGGCGTCGCCGTCCGCCAGATCCGCCAGCCAGTCCGACTGGTCGACCAGCACGGCGCTGATATCGAGCGCGGTCAGCCGTTCATGGAGCGCCCACGCGGCCTCGGGGCCGGGGCGCTGCCCGGCGCGCGGGTGGCCTTCCGCGAACGGCTCGTCGTTGTCCAGGCAGATCGTGACCTGCTTGCCGCGCAGGAACGCGAAGTCGATGCGCTCGACGTTCGCGAGGCCGCGCAGCGCCAGCGCGGCCGTGCCGGGCAGCGCGCACGTGTCGATCGACAGCGCGTTGATCGCGCTTTCGACGATGATCACGCGTTTCGCGCGCTCGAGCCGGCGTGCATCGGCGGTCCAGCCGTAGCCGGCCTTGTCGCCCTGGGTCTGCGTCTTGACGCCGCCGTTGAGCGCGGGGTCGACGTAGCGCATGTCGACCGCGACGACGCGCGCATCGCCCGGCGCGCGCACCACGAACGCGGCGGCGGGGCCGCCGTGGCCGACGTCGCCGGCGGCGATCTTCGGGCTCGTCCACGAATTGAAGCCGAGCGTGCGCGCCGCGAACGCCGCGTCGAGCGCCGCGGCGGAAATGCCGCGGCCGCCGAGGTAGTCGCGCACGCGATCGCGTTCGGCCGTGCAGCGGTCGGCGATGTACTCGACGGTGGATTTCTCGCGGCGCTCGGCGGGGGCCGGGCGCTCGGTCGGGAGGCCATACGCGTCGTGGAGATAGCGGACGGCGTCGGCCACCGTGCCGCCGCGCGCGTGGATCACGAGGTCGATGCACGAGCCGCCGGCGTCGGCGCTGTGATCGCGCCAGCCGGTGCCGTACTTCGGGTGATTCGCATAGATCGACAGCGACGGGCTCCGGTCCGCGTGCTGCGGCGAGTGATAGAGCGCGCGGTCGCCGCCGCGGCCGCGTTTCAGGCCGAGGCGGCCGGCGAGGTCATGCAGGTCGATGTGTCGTTTCAGTTCGTCGATCGAGGCCATATCTTCGTCATTGCTGCCGTTCGGGTTGCGGTGATGCGGGCGGCGCGGGATGGCCCGTCGTGGCCGGTGAATGGGCGAGCGCGCGCAGCGCGGCGGCGGATTGCGGGAAGCCGAGCGCGAGGCGATCGGCGAGCGCCGACACGAAGCGGCCGAGCGTGCGTTGCCGCTCGGGGCTGTCCGGCGGGGCGTCGAAGCTCAGCGTGTCGGCGGCCGCGGCGATGGCGGCGCGCAGCGCGGCGTCGTGCGGCGCGGGTTCGGTGGCGTAGCGGTTCATGGGCGCGCCTCCTGGTAATCGACCGGTGCGCATCGCGCGGGGTGGCGGACCATCGCCGGGCCGGCGGGGCATTGGACGGCGCGGCCCGCTTGGATCGGGATCATGAGGTGTCCTTTTCAATGGCAAAGGCGATCCCTCGCGCCGTTCAGGCACGATGCGAGGGAAACGCGGGAACGAGGGGTTAGGGCGTCAGACCGGCAGCTCGAGTTGCGCGGCCAGGCGTTCGCGGACGTGCGGCGAAAGCGGCAGCTGCAACGCGAGGTTCGGGACGGCGGACGGCGACAGCGTGCGGGCGAATTCCATGTTGACGACGTACGTGTGGCCGCACTCCGGATTCGCGCACTGGAACGTGATTTCGCGGAACGTCAGCGACATTTCGCGGCTGCTGCGCGCGGTGGCGCGGGTGCGGCAGTGCGGGCAACGGTTCAGGATTCGCATGGGGGCGTGCTCCGGGCGAGAGTCTGCGCATGGCCGGTCGGACGGTGGGCTGCGCGGGCGATCCGGCTGCATCGCTGGCCGATCGGCGGATGGTTGCGGGCGCGCGCGCAGTTCACAATCGACGTTGCGGGCACGGACGGTCGGGCGCGTTCGACGGTGCGGAACATGAGAGCGCCCGGTTCAACGGCCGGTGGGGCGCGAGCGCGGCGCCGCGATCGCGCGCAGGTGGCTCGCGCCGATGCGGATCAGTTCGCGTGCCATGCTGGAGATCGAGCGGTTGCGCTGCGCGGCGAGCTGCTCGAGCTCGCCGCGTTCAACCGGCGTCAGCCCGACATAGACGGGTTTGTCCGACATCGTGCCGCGCGGCGAACGGCGCGGGCCTTGGGGAGTAGTCATGGTCGGTATACTTTGTCGAGATAGTCTTGCGTTACGGTAAGGCCAGTGTAATGAGCAAAAAACAGCGCGTCAATTGTTAATGGGTAATTTATGACACAAATCGGGAGTCGCTTGCGGGACGAGCGCTTGCGGATCGGGCTCAGCCAGGATGAGTTTGCGACCGTGGGCGGTGTCGCGAGGCGCTCGCAGTCGGCGTACGAGTCGGATGAGCGCTCTCCCGACGCGTCCTATCTGCTGGCCGTTCGCGAGATCGGTGTCGATATCGGCTACGTGTTGACCGGCGAACGGTCCGCCGCAGGCGAACCGGCGTCGGAGGCCGGCGGCGGCGACGCGGACGAAGCCGACGTGCTGGCGATGTACCGGCAGCTCAACGACGCAGGCAAGGCATCGCTGCACGCGTTTCTCGCCAGTTGCATCAGCACGGGCGCGATGGTGCAGGCGGCGCCGGCGCGACGCGCGAAGCGCTTGCCGGAGAATCGCCGTGCGGCACTCGATCAGCGCACGGCGGAAAACGTCGAACGGGCGATGGCCGAGGTCGAACGGCTGAAGTCCGAGCGCGCGGCGAAGCAACCGAAGAAATGAGCGGCCGCGCGGCCCGGCGCACGCGCTGCCGCGCATGCCGGCAGCGCGCCGCATGCGGCCACGCGCTGCCCGATCCGGGCCGCAGCGCATGCGGCGGCGCGGGCGGCCCATCACCTTTCCGTTTCCCCGATTCCACGGCGGTGCGCTGAGCGCGCCGCGCACGCGCATCGGATAAAATCGGACGAATCACTGTATATCCATACAGTATTGGTTTAGCATTCTGAAAGCCGGTGAGCTGGCGGCGGGGCGTTCCGAGGCGACCCGTCGTGTCAGGCGGCCCCCGGTGGATGACTGAGTTTGCGGAGACCGGAAAAATGGACACCAACAGGAAGCACGACATCGGGACGATCGGCGCGTCGGCGCGCGCCGACCATCGCGCGGACCCGCGCGGATCGACGATGGGCCCGCCGCGATATCGTCCGGACCTGACCGAAGACGAACGGGCCGACGCGCACGCAAAGATCGACAGCGCGATGCTGTCGGTCGGGCAGGTGCTCGAGGCCGCGCTGCAGGCGATGGCCAATCTGCGCGATGCGCGTGCCACGTTGCAGCAATGCGGCGACGCGCGGGACACGCGCATGACGCTCGGCGGGCGTCAGCAATCGAGCTGAACCGCCACCACGCCTTCCCGCCGGCCGGCATTCGCTCCGGCCGCTGCATCGAATCCGAGCCGCGCACCCCGCGCATTGCCTCGCCCCGCCCACCGGGATCCTGAGTTCGCCACCGCGATCGCCGGCACGCGATCGCGTGCCGGGCATCGCGGCCCTGGCCGTTACTTCACCCGTCAGCGCTTGCCGGTTCGGCCCGACTGCTTCGTCGCATCGCGTACCTCGAGCTCGAGCGCGGTCGTGAACCCGCCGTCGCCGATCGTGTGCGTCGCCTTCTTCACGAGCCACGGCGTCTCGTCGATTTCCGGCTTGAACCCCGTCACGGTGACGGGCATTTCGGGAAACAGTTCGGGCCGGCCCAGTGCGAGCGTGTAGCTCAGCGTCGACTGGCCGCGCTGCGTGCGCGCATAGTCGGCTTGCGCGGCCGCCCGGGCCTCGGCTTCCGTCGCGTAATCCTCGGGCAGCACCTTGACGTTCTTGCCTTTTGCGTCGCCGACGACCACCGACAGCCGCCGCGCGCTGCCGTTCGAGTGATAGTGCGCGCGCACCGACGTGTAATCGTCGCGCTGCGCGATGTGGTAGCGATGCTGGTCGCCGCTCGCGCGGGTGAGGGCCAGCACGTCGAGCGGCTTGCCGCTGACGGTCTTGCCGCTGCCGATCGGCATGAACAGCAGGCGCTTGTCCTTCACGGTCATCACCGCGTCGTAGCGCCTGGCGAGGCGCGTCAGGAACGACATGTCGGATTCCTGCGTCTGGTCGACATGGTCGATCCGCGTCGCGGCGAGCGTGGCGTCGACGGCGGCCGTGAGCCCGTGGCGGGTCGCGATGGTGCGCACGATCGCGCCGATCGTCTGCCGGTGCCAGCTTTTCTCGCGGCGCTCGTGCATGCCCTTCGTCATCGATGCCGAGCGCGCGCGGATCGTGATGACGTCCGGTGCGCCGCCGTGCTCGACTTCGTCGACCGTGAACGCGCCCTTGTCGACGAGCGGCTCGCCGACCCAGCCGATCGACAGCTTGATGCTCGCGCCGCGCTTCGGAATCGCGAACGTGCCGCGCGCGTCGTCGAGCACCAGGTCGAGCATGTCGGCCTCGTCCGCGCGCGACTCCGACAGCGACAGGTTGATGAGGTTGGGCGCGATCAGGCGCGACAGGTCGCGGCCGTCGAGCGTGATCCGATAGTCGGCCTGCGGCTGCACGCGTCCCGCGCGGGCCTGCGCATCGCCCGGCTTGCGTTCCAGCGTGCTCATTGCTCGTCCGCTCCGCTTTCGTCGTCCTGCTGCGGCTCGGCCAGCACGCCGTCGTCCACGCGTTTGAGCGTCAGCGTGAACGCGATCTTGCGCGCGATGCCTTCCTTCGTGTGATACGTGGCCGTCTCGTTGAGGCTGTCGATCACGTACGCGCCGTACACGTTGCCGTTCCCGTCGACGAGCACGTAGGCATCGCCGGCGTCGCCCATCCGGGCGAGCGCCTCGATCGACGCGATCTCGCCGATGCCGTTGTCGGGGGCGACGATGCCGGACAGGGTGATCGTGTCGTCGCCGGCGCCGGTGAACTGGCTCGCATCGCGCACGCCGATGCGCGAGCTGGTGCGGTGCTTCCAGTTGCGCTGGCGCTGGAGCTCCTGGTACGGCGTGGTCGCCAGGCTGAAAACGAACTGGTCGAGCGACATCATCATGGGCGGGTTTCCTTCAACGAACGATCAATCGGACAGGCGCGAGCCGGCGCGCGACGCCTTCGCGCGTTCGGCCCGTTCGAGCTCGGCGCGCACCATGCGGGCGATCTCGGCCGCATCGGCGCCGGGCGGCGGTGCGATGTTGATGGTGACGGGGCCGCTCGCGGGCGCGGCGCTGGCGGCAGCGACGGCCGGCG
>NZ_JAAGPC010000247.1:0-9974 GCF_017104595.1 Burkholderia sp. Tr-20390
TGACGGCGTCCACGCGGCGAGGCCCGGATCGTCGACGAGCTGCACGAGCGTCGCGCCCGGCGGCACGTGCGGGCCGAAGCCCTCGATGTGATAGGTGAACGCGGGCGCGCCGAACGCGAACACGAGGTCGTGCCCGTCGAGCCGCGCGACGATCTTCTCGCGGATCGCGGGCAGGAAGCCGGCGAACAGCGGATGGTCCTCGGGGAAACTGCAGCGCCCCGACATCGGCGCGACGTACACGCGCGCACGGTGCCGCTCGGCGAGCCGCACGACGTCGTCCCACGCACCGGCGCGATCGACGGCCGCCCCGACCACGAGCGCGGGACGCCGCGCGGCGTCGAGCGCATCGCCGAGCCGCGCGAGCGCGTCCGGATCGGGCCGCACGACACGGCTGACGTCGCGGCGCGGCAGCAGCTCGGCCGGCTGATCCCAGTCGTCGACCGGGATCGACACGAACACGGGGCCGCGCGGTTCCTGCATCGCGATGCGATACGCACGTGCGATCGCGGCCGGCACGTCCTGCGCGCGTGCGGGCTCGATGCTCCACTTCACGTACGGCTTCGGCAACTCGGCGGCCTGCGTCGCGCCGAGGAACGGGTCGAACGGCAGGATCGCGCGCGCCTGCTGGCCCGCGGTGACGATCAGCGGCGTGCGGTTCTTGAAGGCGGTGAAGAGATTGCCCATCGCGTTGCCGACGCCTGCCGCCGAATGCAGGTTGACGACCGCCGCATTGCCGGTGGCCTGCGCATGGCCGTCGGCCATCCCGACCACGACGGCTTCATGCAAGCCGAGCACGTAGCGGAAATCGTCCGGGAAGTCGCGGAACATCGGCAGCTCGGTCGAGCCGGGATTGCCGAACACGCGGTCGATGCCGAACTGGCGAAGCAGGTCGATCACCGCATCGCGAACGGTGATCGGTGCGGCGGAAGGGGGCGTATGGCCGGACATGCTCGGGCGTCTCCTCGATGGCTTGGCGGTTTCCACAGTATCGAAGCGCGAGCCATTCTCGGATACTGTATTTTTTGCGATAAGCCATACCGTTCCGACATGACTTTCGACCTCCGACAATTGCGCGCCTTCACGACGATCGTCGCGTGCGGCAGCCTCGGCCGCGCGGCCGACGCGCTGCACGTGACGCAGCCGGCGCTGAGCCGGATCCTGAAGCGGCTCGAGGACCAGGTCGGCGCGCCCTTGTTCGAGCGCCATTCGAAGGGTGTGCAGCTCACCGCGTTCGGCGACGCACTGCTGCCGCATGCGACGCTGCTGCAGCACGAAGCCGAGCACGCGCGCGAGGAGCTCGATGCGATGCGCGGATTCGCGAAAGGCACGATCAAGGTCGGCACGGTGGGCAGCATCGCGAGCCTCGTGCTGCCGGTCGCGGTCGGCCGCGTGCTCGACCGTTGGCCGAACCTGCGCGTCGAGATCATCGAAGGCGTGTGGGACCGGCTCGCGGAAGGGCTGAACAAGCACGAGATCGATCTCGCGCTGTCCGCGCACGGGCCCGATACCGACGAGATCGTCGCGATTCCCGAGTGTCGCTGGGAGGATCGCAGCCACATCGTTGCGGCGCCGCACCATCCGCTGCGCGCGCTCGGCCGCGCGCCGACGCTCGCCGACACGCTGCACGCGCGCTGGGCGATTCCGCCGCGCGGCACCGCGCCGTTCGACCACATGCGCGCGACCTTCGACGCGCACGGGCTGGCGCTGCCCGACATCGCGGTCGAAACGCGCTCGGTTACTACATTGAAGAGCCTCGTCGCGCATGCGGGCTTCCTGAGCTGGATGGCCGAGCCGATGTACGGCGCCGAACAGCGCGCCGGCGCGATCGACACGCTGCCCGTGCACGAGGTCGTCGCGGTGCGCACGCTCACCGCGTTCCGGCGCCGCCACGGCATCCTGCCGGGGCCGGCCGGCAAGCTGCTCGAGGAACTCGTCGCGTTGACGCGCGAAGGACGCTGACAGCGCTTTCCGCACCGGCCGCCCGTTCGCGGCCTCCCCACCCTACCCACACGCCGCCGCAGCGCACCATCGAAATGCCGTTTCCCCGCCTTGACTTTCGCTCACCCGAATACGATCATTCGCTCACATAGAGAGCAAATGATCGTATTCGGCAGGACTGTCAGGCACGAAAAGGAGACACCGGATGAGCGCATCGCCCTCCGCCCGCACGCCCGTGCTGCTGCACATCGGCGCGGGCTCGTTTCACCGCGCGCACCAGGCGTGGTATCTGCATCGCGTGAACGCGGCCGTCCCGGCCGAGGAGCGCTGGTCGCTGACCGTCGGCAACATCCGCGACGACATGCACGCGACGATGGACGCACTCGCCGCGCAGCACGGCGCCTACACGCTCGAAACCGTCACACCGCAAGGCGAGCGCGCGTACGAGACGATCCGCGCGATCACGCGCGTGCTGCCGTGGTCGATCGACCTCGCCGCGCTGATCGACGCCGGCGCCGATCCGGCCTGCCGGATCGTGTCGTTTACCGTTACCGAAGGCGGCTACTACCTCGACGAACACAACCGGCTCGACCTCGCGAACGCCGATCTCGCGGCCGACCTGCAGGGCGCGCGCACGACGCTGTACGGCGCGCTCGCGGCGCTGCTCGCCGAACGCGTGAAGCGCGGCGCGGGCCCGCTCACGCTGCAGAGCTGCGACAACCTGCGCAACAACGGCGCGCGCTTTCGCGCGGGGATGCGCGAATTCCTCGAGCGGCGCGGCCAGGCGGACCTGCTCGCATGGTTCGATGCGAACGTCGCGACACCGAGCGCGATGGTCGACCGCATCACGCCGCGCCCGACCGCCGACGTGCGCGAGCGCGTGCTGGCGGCCACCGGCTTCGACGATGCGTGCCCGGTGATGGGCGAATCGTTCATCCAGTGGGTGATCGAGGACCGCTTCGCGGCCGGCCGGCCGAAGTGGGAAGTGGCCGGCGCCGAACTCGTCGACGACGTGCACCCGTACGAGGAAGCGAAGATCCGCATCCTCAACGCGACGCACAGCTGCATCGCGTGGGCCGGCACGCTCGCGGGCCATACGTATATCCACGAAGGCACGCACGACGCGGCGATCCGCCGCTTCGCGCACGACTACGTGACGCAGGACGTGATCCCTTGCCTCACGCCGAGCCCGCTCGATCTCGCGCGCTACCGCGACGTCGTGCTCGAACGCTTCGGCAACCCGTACGTGCTCGACACGAACCAGCGCGTCGCGGCCGACGGCTTCTCGAAGATTCCCGGCTTCATCGCGCCGACGCTCGCCGAATCGTTCGCACGCGGCGCGGCGCCGGTCGCCACCGCCGTGCTGCCCGCGCTGTTCCTGCGCTTTCTCGAGCGCTGGGCGCGCGGCGCGCTGCCGTACGCGTACCAGGACGGCGTGATGGACGAAAGCGCCGCGCGCGCGATCGTCCAGGCCGACGACCCGGTCGTCGCGCTGTGCGCGAACCGGCAGCTGTGGGGCTCGCTCGCCGGCAACGCCGCGCTGTTCGAGGCCTTGCGCGGCGGACTCTTGCGTGTCGACACATGGCTCGCGGCACGCTGACGCGCATCCGGGCGAACCTGCCTTGGCACGGGCGCGGCCGCGCGGCTAAAGTAGCGACTCCCCACTGACGGAACGGATCGCTCATGTATCTCGGCATCGACCTCGGCACCTCGGAAGTGAAGGTGCTGCTGCTCGCCCCGGACGGCACGGTCGTCGGCACCGCCGGCTCGCCGTTCACCGTGTCGCGGCCGCATCCGCGCTGGGCCGAACAGCATCCGGACGACTGGTGGCAAGGCACGCTCGCCGCGCTCGCGGCGCTGCGCGAACGGCACCGCGACGCGTTCGCGGCCGTGCGCGGCATCGGCCTGTCGGGCCAGATGCACGGCGCCGTGCTGCTCGGCCGCGACGACCGCGTGCTGCGCCCCGCGATCCTGTGGAACGACATGCGCAGCGCCGACGAATGCGCGCTGCTCACCGAACGCGCGCCCGATCTCCACGCACTGGCCGGCAACCTCGCGATGCCGGGCTTCACCGCGCCGAAACTGCTGTGGGTCGCGAAGCACGAACCCGACGTGTTCGCGGCGACCGCCTGCGTGCTGATGCCGAAGGACTACCTGCGGTTCCGGCTGACCGGCGCGAAGGTGTCCGATCCGTCGGACGCCGCCGGCACGCTGTGGCTCGACGTCGCGCGCCGCGACTGGTCCGATGCGCTGCTCGCCGCGTGCGGGATGACGCGTGACCAGATGCCCCGCATCGTCGAAGGCAATGCGCCATCCGGCACGCTGCGCGCGGACATCGCACGCGAACTCGGGCTGTCGGAGGCCGTCGTGGTGGCCGGCGGTGGCGGCGACAACGCGACGAGTGCGCTCGGCATCGGCGCGATCCACGCGGGCGACGGCTTCGTGTCGCTCGGCACGTCCGGCGTGCTGAGCGTGGTCGGCGATCGCTTCATGCCGAACCCCGCGTCGGCCGTGCATGCGTTCTGCCATGCGATTCCCGATCGCTGGCAATTGATGAGCGTCGTGCTGTCGGCCGCGAGCTGCCTGCGCTGGGTCTGCAAGCTGACCGGCACCGACGAGCCCGCGCTGCTCGCGGAAATCGAAACGCTCGACGCCGACGCGCTCGCGACGGCCCCGCTGTTCCTGCCTTACCTGTCCGGCGAGCGCACGCCGCACAACGACCCATACGCGCAAGGCGTGTTCTTCGGGATGACGCATGCGACCGAACGCGCGCATCTCGGCTACGCGGTGCTCGAAGGCGTGACGCTCGGCCTCGCCGACGGTCTCGACGCGCTGCATGCGGCCGGCGTCGAAACCGACCAGCTGTCGCTGATCGGCGGCGGCGCGCGCAGCGCGTTCTGGGCGCAGTTGATCGCCGATGCGCTGAACGTGCGCACGCGCCAGCACGGCGGCGGCGAAACCGGCGCGGCGCTCGGCGCGGCACGGCTCGGCTGGCTGGCCGTCGGCGGCGATCCGCATGCGGTGCTGACCAAGCCGCCGGTGCGCGCCGAATACACGCCCGATGCGGCCCGCCATGCGCTGCTGCGCGAACGCCTCGATGCGTTCCGCGCGCTGTACCGTCACGTGCAGCCGCTGTACGAACCGTCGCGCGCACGGCTCGCATAAGCGCCGCACGTCACGCGTGGCGGCCGTCGGCCGCGTGCGCGACATGCGGTACAGTGGATGCTGCCATGCGGCCCGCCGGCCGGCCCGCGGGGCACCCCCCCGATCCGAACCGAATCGCTATCGTGTCCAAGTCCTCAGAAAAACTCGATCTCGCCACGCGTGCCGCGTGGCTCTACTACGTCGCGGGCGACACGCAGAACGAAATCGCGGAAAAGCTGCAGGTGTCGCGCCCGGTCGCGCAGCGTCTCGTCGCGTTCGCGGTCGAGAAGAACCTGATCCGCGTGCGCGTCGACCACCGGCTCGCCGACTGCCTCGATCTCGGCGCGCAGCTGTCGAAGCGCTACGGCCTCGCGATGTGCGAAGTCGTGCCCGTCGATGCCGATGCGCCCGACGCGATCGACCGCAAGCTCGCCGTCGCCGGCGCGCAGGTGATGGAGCGCTACCTGAACGAAACGCGGCCGATGGTGATCGCGGTCAGCAGCGGCCGGACGCTGAAGGCCGCGGTCGCGCAGATCGCGCAGATCGACCGCCCGCAGCACCGGCTCGTGTCGATGGTCGGCGCGATCGCGGCCGACGGCTCGTCGAACCGCTACGACGTCGCGCAGTACATCTCCGAGAAAACCGGCAGCAAGCACTTCCTGCTGCCCGCGCCGCTTTTCGCCGACAGCGACGCCGAGCGCGCGCAGTGGTGCAATCACCGGCTGTACCGGATCGTCGAGGCGCTGTCGGGCAAGGCCGATGTCGCATTCGTCGGGATCGGCAACATCGGCCCGCACTGCCCGCTCTATGAAGACGGCTTCATCACCGAACAGGAGCGCGACGAGATGACCGCGCTCGGCGCGGTGGCCGAGCTGCTCGGCGTGCCGATCGACGCGCAGGGCACGCAGATCGCCGTATCGACGAGCGCGCGCGTGACGAGCGTCGCGCTCGCCACGCCGCCGAAGCTGCCGACGATCGCGTTCGCCGGCGGCCCGAAGAAACACGACGCGGTGATTGCCGCGCTGCGCGGCGGCTGGCTGTCGGGGCTCGTCACCGACGAAGCGTGCGCGCGCGCCGCGCTCGCCGCGAAAGCGGCCTGACGCCGAAGCCGCGCACGGTGCACCGCGCGCGGCTGTCGAGCGCTCAACCCGCGTGCGGCGCCGGAAACGCATGCCGGCGCGCACGCCATGCGCCGACCCACGCAGCCGCCAGCAGCGCGACGAGCACCCACGGAATCGCGCCGGCGCCCGTTGCACCGAGCAGCATTCCGCCCGCGATGCCGCCGCCCGCGATCGCGAGGTTCCACACCGTCACGAGCATCGACTGCGCGACGTCGGCCGCCTCCCCCGCCGCATTCGCGGCGGCCGTCTGGAACAGCGTAGGCGCACCGCCGAACGCGAGCCCCCACAACGCGACGCCCGCATAGACGATCGCCATCCCGGAACCGGCGCCGAGCATCGCCGCGGCGATGGCGAACAGCGCGATGCTGGCAAGCGTCAGGCGTCGCTGCGCGGCGCCGATCCACGCGCCCGTCAGCGCGATGCCGACCAGCGACGCGATACCGAACACGAGCAGCACCGCATCGACCTGCGCGCCCATCCGCACGCCCGCGAGAAACGGCGCGACGTACGTGTACAGCATGTTGTGCGCCAGCACGTACGCGAACATCACGGTCAGCACCGGCCGCACGCCGGGCAGCGTCATCACGCCGAGCACCGGCTCGCGCGCGCCGGCCTGCTGCCCCGGATAGTCGGGCACGCGTAGGCGAATCCAGCCGATCAGCGCCAGCGCCGCGAGCGTGATGCCCGCGAACGCGACGCGCCAGCCGAACATCGCGCCGAGCGCGGTGCCGGCCGGAATGCCGATCGACATTGCTGCCGGTATGCCGAGCATCGCGACCGCGATCGCCCGGCCGCGCAGCGACGGCTCGACCAGCCGGCTCGCGTAGCCCGCCAGCAGCGCCCACAGCAGCCCGGCCGACATCCCGGCGACGAAGCGCGCGGCCAGCGTGAGCGCGTAGTACGGCGACGCGGCCGTCAGCGCATTCGACACGACGAACCCGGCGAGCGCCGCGAGCAGCAGGCCGCGCCGGCGCATCGCACGTGTCGCGGCGACGAGCGGAATCGCCGCGACGATCGAGCCGAGCGCATAGACGGTCACCAGTTGGCCGATCAGCGCCTCGGTCACGTGCAGGTCGACGCTCATCAGCGGCAGCAGGCCGGCGGGCAGGGCTTCGGTGAGCACCGTGATGAAGCCGGCGGTGGCAAGCGCGAGCAGGTTCGCGACGGGCAGGCGCTGCGCCGCCTGCAGCGGCTGGCCGGCAATCCGGCCGTCCATCGACGGGCAGTCGCTCATGACGCGCTCCCGGCATCGACGCGACGGGCGGTGACAGGCAGGGATGACATGGCGTGACCTCGAACGGTGAAGGAACGCCCATCGTAGGGAGCCGGCGCACGAAGAAAAACCGGGGTAGAGTTCCGGACAATCCGGACGCCAGCGTCCGCAATCGGGAACTCGCATGGAAAATCTCGGCGGCTTTGTCGTGTTCGTTCAGGTCGCGGAAACGCGCAGCTTCGTCGCGGCCGGCCGCGCGCTCGGGCTGTCGGCGTCGGCGATCGGCAAGCGCATCGCGCGCCTGGAAGCGCGCCTGAACGTGCGACTGTTTCACCGCAGCACGCGCAGCATCACGCTGACGGCCGAAGGCGCGCGCTTTCTCGAACGGTGCCGGCGCGTGATCGCGGAGATCGACGCGGCCGAGCAGGAACTGACGCACAACGCCGAGGCGCCGCGCGGGCGCTTGCGCGTGAGCCTGCCGACGATCGGCACGCTGCTGCTGCCGATGCTCGCCGATTTCATGGCCGCGTATCCGGAGATCGAGCTCGACATCGATTTCAGCGACCGGCTCGTCGACGTGATCGACGAAGGCTTCGACGCGGTGCTGCGCACCGGCCAGCCGTCGGATTCGCGGCTGTCGTCGCGGCTGCTCGGCCATTTCCGCCAGCACCTCGTCGCGTCGCCCGGCTATCTCGACCGGCATGGCACGCCGCGCACGCCGGCCGATCTCGCGCGGCACCGCTGCCTGCACTACCGCTTCCCCAGCAGCGGCCGGCTCGAGACCTGGCCGTTGCGCGCGCCGCGCGCCGGCACGCCGCCGGAGGTGCCGGTATCGATGGTCAGCAACAACGCGGAAACACGGCTGTGCTTCGCGCTGCGCGGGCTCGGCATCGCCTGCCTGCCCGAGTTTTTCGTACACGACGCGCTGGCCGACGGCACGCTGCGCACGGTGCTCGACGAACACGTCGAGAGCCGCACGCCGTTCTACGTACTGTGGCCGTCAGGCCGCCATCCGACGCCGAAGCTGCGCGCGTTCGTCGACTACGTGGCCGAGCACCTGCGCCTCTGAGCACCGCAGGCGCACGTGCCGGCGCGTCACGCCGCCTTCGCGTGCACGCTCAGCCGCCGGAACGCCTGCCCGTTTTCGTCGAACAGATGGCAGTGCTCGGCCTGCGCATGCACGCGCAGCGCGTCGCCGGTGCGGTACGTGTCGAGCGGCGGAATCCGCGCGATCAGCCCGTCCGGCGCGACAGCTGACTCCGCATACAGGTACGCGGCGTCACCGAGCGACTCGACGGCCATCGTCCGCGCGGCGACGCCCGCCGCCGCCGCCGCATCGACCAGCAGATGCTCGGGCCGCACGCCGACCGTCACCGCCGCGCCGCGCTGCAAGCCCGCTGCTTCGACCGCGACGCGCTGCGTCTCGCCGCTGTCGAAACGCACGAGCACGCCGCCCGCGTCGACCGCTTCGACGGTGCCCTTCAGGAAGTTCATCTTCGGCGAGCCGATGAAGCCCGCGACGAACTGGTTCGCCGGCGCGTGGTACAGCTCGTTCGGTGTGCCGACCTGCTGCACCGCGCCGCCCGACAGCACGACGATCTTGTCGGCGAGCGTCATCGCCTCGACCTGGTCGTGCGTCACGTAGATCATCGTCGTCTTCAGCTCGTCGTGCAGCCGCGCGAACTCCAGCCGCATCTTCACGCGCAGCGCCGCGTCGAGGTTCGACAGCGGCTCGTCGAACAGGAACACCTTCGGCTTGCGCGTGATCGCGCGGCCGATCGCGACGCGCTGCCGCTGGCCGCCCGACAGTTGCTTCGGCTTGCGGTCGAGCAGATGGTCGATGTGCAGGATCTTCGCGGCCTGCTTCACCGCCTGGTCGATCTCCGGCTTCTTCGCGCCCGCGAGCTTCAGGCCGAACGCCATGTTGTCGTACAGCGTCATGTGCGGGTACAGCGCATACGACTGGAACACCATCGCGATGCCGCGCTTCGCGCTCGGTACGTCGTTGACCTTCGCGCCGTCGATCAGCAGGTCGCCGCTCGAAATATCCTCGAGGCCGGCGATCATCCGCATCAACGTGGATTTGCCGCAGCCGCTCGGGCCGACGAACACGACGAATTCGCCGTCGGCGATGTCGAGGTTCACGTTGCGCAGCACTTCGGTGTCGTCGTAGCGCTTCGCGATGTTGCGCAGGAGCACGCTTGCCATGATCTGTCTCCGTTCGTTCGTGATGCGCCGCGTCGAACGCGGCGCGCAATCATTCTTGCTAGTTCGGCAGCACCGCACCGGTCGCCTGCCAGCGCGCGACGTAGCCGGGCAGCTCGTGCATGTCGTCGAAGACGTGACGCGCGCCGATGCCGCGCAGCGCATCGATCTGCGCGGCCGACGCATGCCCGCCGCCGACGAAGCCGAGCACGGTCATGCCGGCCGCGGCGGCCGCGGTGATGCCGGTCACGCTGTCCTCGACCACGAGGCACCGGGCCGGCGCGACGCCGAGCCGGCCGGCCCCCGCGAGATACACGTCAGGGACGGCGACGGCCGCGCGCTGCGCTAGGGCG
>NZ_JAAGPC010000248.1:0-9698 GCF_017104595.1 Burkholderia sp. Tr-20390
CCCTGACATACACCCTTTCCCTACCAGACGCTCTTCCGATCTGGCGTGGCGGTCACCCGAATCGGTACAATACGCGCGTTGTCCGCGCCGTCGGAGCAGCCCGCGATCGCGTGGCGCGACGCCGCCGGCGCGCCTCTCGCTCTCACGTTGCACGGCTTCGACCACTTCCATGCAGACTGACCCGACGCCCGCGCACACCGCGGCCGAGCCCGGCGCCGCATCCGGCGGCAACGCGCCGCGGCGCGCGACCGCGCGTTTCATGCTGTCGCACCCGGCGCACATCGTGTCGCTCGGCTTCGGCAGCGGGCTCGCGCCGATCATGCCCGGCACGTTCGGCTCGCTGTTCGGCTGGCTGACGTTCGTCGTGCTCAACCGCTACCTGACGGTGCCCGAATGGTGGGCGCTGATCGCGGCCGGCTTCGTGGCCGGCACATGGCTCACCGGTTTCACCGCGACGAAGATGGGTTCGGCTGATCCGGGCGCCGTCGTCTGGGACGAGATCGTCGCGATCTGGCTCGTGATGCTGTTCGTCACGCCCGCGACCTTCGTCGGCCAGTTGTGGGCGTTCGTCGCGTTCCGCTTCTTCGACATGCTCAAGCCGCCGCCGATCCGCTATGTCGACCGCCGCCTGAAAGGCGGGCTCGGCATCATGGTAGACGACCTGGTCGCCGCGTTCATGACGCTGCTCGTGATCGCCCTGTGGCGCTCCGTCGTCGGCTGACCGATTTTCCGACTCCCGTTTCCCGACGCGCATGCCAACCGATTCCGTCGTCCATCAGCTTGCGATCCGCGCAGGCAACAAGCTGCGTGACGAGCACCTGACGCTCGCCACCGCCGAATCCTGCACCGGCGGCATGATCGCCGCGGCGATCACCGATATCTCCGGCAGCAGCCAGTGGTTCGAGCGCGGCTTCGTCACGTACTCGAACCAGGCCAAGATCGAGATGATCGGCGTGCCGCCCGACCTGATCGACAAGCACGGCGCCGTCAGCGAGCCCGTCGCGCGCGCGATGGCCGAAGGCGCGCTGCGCAACAGCCGCGCGCAGGTCGCGCTGTCCGTCACCGGCATCGCGGGCCCCGCGGGCGGCAGCGAGAAGAAGCCGGTCGGCACGGTGTCGTTCGGCTGGAGCAACCGGCTGCATACCGACGTCGAGACGCTCGTGTTCAAGGGCGACCGCGAACAGATCCGCACGCAGGCGGCCGCGCATGCGCTGCGCGGGCTGCTGAAACTGCTCGACGAGCGCGAGGGCTGATCGGGCCGGGGGCGCGCGCCGCGCCCCCGCCTGCCCGCTTACTGGATCGCGTCGGGCTTCACGACGATCCAGTTCTTGTCCGCCGTCACCGGCAGGCCGAGCGACTTCTGCCGCGCGGCCGATTCGTCCGACCACGCGCGGATCTGCGCCATCTGCTTGTCCTTCTTGTTCACCCACACGCGCACGCCGCCGCGCGCGACGTCGGTCGCGTTCAGCAGCATGTAGCCGTCGGACGTCGGCGTGTCGCCCGCGACGAGCACCGGCTTCTTCCACTGGTCGATCCAGCCGACGATCGAGCCGAGCTTGCCTTCGTACCACGTCATCGGGTTCATCAGGAACGGCGTGATCACCAGGCTGCGGTTCGCGGCCTCGTCGTACTTGCCGGCCTTGATCTGCAGCCGCGAGGTGGTCAGCGCGCCGGTCGCCGGGTTGCGCAGCAGCGTCGTCACGCCGATCACGTTCTGCGGCTTCACGTTGTAGCCGTACTTCGGGTCGGACAGCACGAGCCGCGCGAGCTCCTCATGGGCGGCCGTCATCACGTAGACCTCGATCCCGTTCTCGCGCAGCGCGTTGTACAGCTCCTGCATCCCGCGGAAGAAACGCGGCGGGTTCACCGTGCCGTCGACCACCTTGTCGCCCTGCCAGTAGCGGATCGGGATCGGCTTGCCGTCGGCGAGCATCGCGTCGACGTGGCGCTTCAGGTCGGCCAGCGACAGCCCGGCGAACGCCTGCGCGATCCACGGGTAGCAGACCAGGTCGTCGATCTCGCACAGCCGGTAGTAATAGCTCGTCAGCGATTCCCGGTAGTCGGCGGAATCCTTGAACGGGATCAGCTTCAGCGACGGGTCGAGCGTGTCGCGCGTCAGCACGCCGCGGTTCTCGAGGTACGGCAGCAGGGACTCCTCGAGGTCGTAGCGGTAGGTCGTGTTGTCGGCGTCGAACACCGCGTAGTCGCCGCGGTGCGCGTGCGCGGCGATCATCGCGTTCAGCGCCTTCGCGCTGTCGGCCGGCCAGTGCGAGAGATCCGCCGCATGGGCGAAGCTCATGCACAACGACGCGGCTAGCGCGCTCAGAAGACGTCGGGACAGCTTGGGCATGGCGTCGCTCCTTTCTTGACATTTTCGTGACGGATCGATGACAAGCGGGAGCATCGCGCGATTGGCGCACGGGGATGCGGTGCGGAAGCGACGGGAAGTTGTCCGCGTGCGCCAGCGCGGGCCGGGCGGGCGGAGGAGCGGAAAAACGGGAGGAAAGCGCCGGGCTCGCGCGTGGGAGCCCGGCGGAACCGGCTGCCCGGACGGGCAACCGGTGCAACCCATCAACGATGCGCGTTGATCGTGTCGCGCGTCTTCTGCGCGGCGAGCGCCGCGGCTTCGGCGAAATCCTCGCCCTTGCTCGCATACAGGATCGCGCGCGACGAGTTGATCATCATGCCGGTGCCGTCGGCCGTGCGGCCCGCGTTGACGGTCGCCTGCACGTCGCCGCCCTGCGCGCCGATGCCGGGAATCAGCAGCGGCATGTCGCCGACGATCCCGCGCACGATCTCGATTTCCTTCGGGAACGTCGCGCCGACCACGAGGCCGAGCTGGCCGTTCTTCGCGTTCCACTTGTTCGCCGCGAGATCCGCGACGACCTGGTACAGCGGCCGGCCGTTGGTGTCGAGGAACTGCAGGTCGGAGCCGCCCGGGTTCGACGTGCGGCACAGCACGATCACGCCCTTGCCTTCGTGCTCGAAGTACGGCTCGACCGAGTCGTAGCCCATGTACGGGTTCACCGTGACGGCATCCGCGCGGTAGCGCTCGAACGCTTCGCGCGCGTACTGCTCGGCCGTGCTGCCGATGTCGCCGCGCTTCGCGTCGAGGATCACCGGCAGGCCCGGATGCTGGAGGTGGATGTGCGCGATCAGCCGCTCGAGCTGGTCTTCCGCGCGATGCGCGGCGAAGTAGGCGATCTGCGGCTTGAACGCGCTCGCGTATTGCGCGGTTGCGTCGACGATCTGCCGGCAGAATTCGAAGATCGCATCGGGCTGGCCGTCGAACTGCACGGGAAAGCGCGACGGCTCGGGATCGAGGCCGACGCACAGCAGCGAATTGGTGCGCTGCCACGCGGCGCGCAGCGATTCGATGAAAGTAAGCGGGGAAGACATGGCGGGTACTCGCGGCAAACCGTTGGTAGACCGCGTATTTTACCCGCGTCGCCGGCGCGCCTCGCGCGAAGCCGCATTGCCGCGCGCATCGGCACGCTCGACGGTGAACGCGAAACGCCGCGTGAGCCGCTCGCCGGGCGCGAGCAGCGTCATCCCGTGCGCGGTCGCGCCGCCCGGCAGGTTCACCGCGTTGATCGGATGATCGACCGGCTCGAAGCAGAAGAAATCCTCGCCGGGCGGCGTATAGAGCACGTACGCGTCGGCGTCGGCCGCCACCGTCAGCGACAGCCCGCGGCGCGGCCAGCTCACCGTCGCGTGGCCGCCCCAGCCGGTGAACGCATGATTGACGAGCGCGGCCGGCAGCGGATACGCGACGCCGAACTGCCAGGCCGGCGGCACGCTCACGTGTCGCACCGGCAGGAAATCCGCGCCCGACAGCCACAGCCCGCCGGCAGCCGCGGCCAGTTCGGTCGCGGTATCGCGCACGAGGAACGGATGCACGCCGAGCCCGAACGGCAGCCGCGCACGCCCCGCGTTCTCGATCGTCAGCGCGATCGACAGCGTCGCGTCGTCGAGCTCGAACGACTGGATCGCGCGGAACGCATACGGCGCGCCGGCGGTGCGATCGAGCGACAGTTGCAGCGACGTGCCGGTCGCGTCGTCCACCTGCCACCGCGCGAGCCAGCCGTCGCCGTGGATCGGCAGCGGCTCGTCGCGACGATTGCGCGGCACCGCGACCTTGCGCCCGTCGCATTCGAAGCGCCCGTCGCCGATCCGGTTCGAGTAAGGCAGCAGCGGATAGCACGCGAGCTCGTTCGGGTCCGTCGCCGTCTCCGGGTGCTCGCAGCGGCGGAACACCGGCATCAGCGCGCCGTTGTCGCCACGCCAGTCGAAGCGCGCGATGCCGCCGCCGAGATGCGGCAGCACGTCGAGCCGCAGCAACGCATTCGACAGCGTGACGGCCGCCGCATGCGCGGCGCCGACGCCCTGCGCGAAGGCTGCTGTCTGCGGGCCGGGGCTGACCGGCTGCGCGGCGGCGGCCAGGCGCGCGCGGCGCGACTGGCTGGTGGACGACGATGCGCTCGAGGACGTGGCGGTCATGATGAACTCCTTTCCTTCGTCGAAGAATCGATGCGGGTCGTGCGGACGGTCAGGCCCAGCCGCCGTCGACGATCACGTCCTGCGCGGTGATCATCCGGCTGTCGTCGGCCGCGAGAAACAGCGCCATCCGCGCGAGATCGGCGGGCAGCAGCTCGGCGTCGAGGCACTGGCCGGCCTTGATCGCCGCGCGGCCCGCGTCGTCGAGCCACAGCCGGCGCTGCTTGTCGGTCATCACCCAGCCGGGCACCAGCGAATTCACGCGGATGCCGAACGGGCCGAGGTCGCGCGCGAGGCCGCGCGTCAGCCCCTGCACGGCCGCCTTCGCCATCACGTAGACGGGATAGCCGCCGTTCTTCAGCATCCAGCTGATCGAGCCGAGATTGACGATCGCGCCGCCGCGCTGCTGCTTCATGTCGTCGATCACCGCCTGCGCGGCGAAGAACTGGTGACGCAGGTTCACCGCGATGCCCGCGTCGAACGATTCGGGCGTCACGTCGCCGATCGCGTGACGCGTGTCGTTCGCCGCGTTGTTCACGAGCACCGCGATCGCGCCGATGCGCGCGCGGATCGCGTCGATCGCATGGCGCAGCGCGTCGATGTCGGTCAGGTCGCACTGGAGGAACAGCGGCGCATGGCGTACGTGCGCGAGGCGTTCCGCGAGCGCGGCACCGGCCGCCGCGTCGAGGTCGACGAACGCGACGCGCGCGCCCTGCTCGGCGAAGTGTTCGACGAACGCCGCGCCGATGCCGGTCGCGCCGCCCGTGATCAGCACCGCGCGATCCTCGAGGCTCGGGTAGCGTGCATAGCGCGCGTGGCCCGCGGTGTGCGGGTCGTGCGCGGAAGTGTCGATGGTCATGCGGTTCGTCTCCGTAAAAGCGGATCGGGTCAGTCGCGGACGCCGCGGTTCTTCAGCTGGTCGAGCAGCACGGCCGCGAGCAGGATCGCGCCGCGCACGAGGTACTGGTAGAACGCATCGATGTTCAGCAGGTTCATCACGTTCTCGACGGTGCCCATGATCAGCACGCCGATCACGACGCCCGAGATCGTCGCGCGGCCGCCCATCAGCGACACGCCGCCGAGCACGCACGCGGAGATCACGTTCAGCTCGAAGCCCTGCGCGGCGTTCGGCTGGCCCGACGTGATGCGCGAGGCGAGGATCACGCCCGCGAGCGCGGTCACCGCGCCCTGGATCAGGAAGATGTACACGCGCGTGCGTTCGACGTTGATCCCCGCGAGCCGCGAGGCTTCCGGGTTGCCGCCGATCGCGAGCGTGTTGCGGCCATAGACCGTCTGGTTCAGCAGCACGCCGAACGCGATGAAGCACAGCAGCGTGACCCAGATCGGCAGCGACACGCCGAAGAGCGTGAGCCCGCCAAGCGCGATGAACGTATCCGACGACACGCCGACCGCCTGCCCCTTCGACACGATGAAGCCGAGCCCGCGCACGATCTCCATCGTCGCGAGCGTCGTGATCAGCGCGTTGATGCGCAGGTACGCGATCACCGCGCCGTTCACGAAGCCGATCGCGGCGCCGGCCGCGACCGCCGCGATGATCGCGACGAACGTGTTGTCGGTCGCGTTCAGCACCATCGCGCACAGCACGCCGGAGAACGCGACGGTCGAGCCGATCGACAGGTCGAAGTCGCGCGACGCGAGGCAGAACATCATCGTGCACGCGACCATGCCGATCTGCGAGATCGACAGCGCGAGGCCGAGCATGTTGTCGATCGAGAAGAAGTGATCGACGGTCAGCGACATCGTGATGAACATCACCGCGAAAATCGCGATCAGGCTGTATTCGGTCAGATGCTGCCACCACTTCTGGCGGTCGCTCTGCTGCGGCACCAGCGCGTCGGCCGACGGCTTCACGGCGGCGCTGCCAAGGTTTTCGTTGACTTGCATGATTGAGTCTCCTGCTCCTGCATCGCACGGCCCGCGCCGTGCCTGTCCGATTCGATTGTCGTGTGCTGCGTCAGGCCGCCTCGACGGCGCTCGTCTGCGGCAGCGCCAGGCTCAGCACCGCATGCTCGTTCGCCTGCTCGCGCGGCAGCTCGCCCGCGATCCGGCCTTCGCGCATCACGACGATGCGGTCGGACACGCCGAGCACTTCCGGCAGCTCCGACGACACCATCACGATCGCGCAGCCGCGTTCCGCGAGCCGGTAGATCACGTCGTAGATCTCGTGCTTCGCGCCGACGTCGATCCCGCGCGTCGGCTCGTCGAGGATCACGACCTTCAGGTCGGGCTCCGCGAGCCAGCGCGACAGGATCGCCTTCTGCTGGTTGCCGCCCGACAGGAAGCGGATCTTCTGCCGCCGGTTCGGCGTCTTGATCTTCAGTCGCTGGATGAAACGGTCGGCCGTTTCGCTTTCGGCCTTGCGATTGATGAAGAGCCCCGCGCGCAGCGAATGGCGGCGGCAGCTGATGTTGATGTTCTCCGCGACCGACGCGATCGCGATGATCCCCTCTTCCTTGCGGTCCTCGGGGCACAGCACGATGCCGTGGCGGATCGCGTCGCCGGTGCGCTTCACGTCGATGCGCGCGCCGTCGAGCGTCAGCGCGCCCGCGCGCCGGTGATCCGCGCCGTACACGAGCCGCATCAGCTCGCTGCGGCCCGCGCCGACCAACCCGAAGAAACCGACGATCTCGCCCGCGCGCACCGAGAAGCTCGCGGGTTCGCGCAACGCCGGGCCGTCGATGCCTTCGGCCGCGAAGCGCACGTCGCCGAGCGCACGCGGCGCGTAATGATAGATATCCGAAATCTCGCGCCCGACCATCTCGGCGACGAGCCGTTCGCGCGGCACGTCGGCCAGCGATTCGTGCGACGCGATCTTGCGCCCGTCGCGGAAGATCGTGCAGGCGTCGCACAGCCGGTAGATCTCGTCCATCCGGTGCGAGATGTAGATCAGTGCGCGGCCCTGCGCACGCAGGTCATCGACGAGCTTGAACAGCACTTCGGTCTCGCGATGCGACAGCGAGCTGGTCGGTTCGTCGAGCGCGATCACGCGCGCATTGCGCATCAGCGCCTTGCAGATCTCGACCATCTGCCGCTGCGCGATCGACAGCCGCCCGAGCCGCGCATCGGGATCGAGATCGACGCCCATCGCGGCGAGCCGCTCGCGCACGAAGCGCTTCGCCTCGCGCTTCCTCACCCAGCCGAACGCATTCGGCAGGCGGCCGAGCAGCAGGTTTTCCGCGACCGTCAGGTCGGGCACGTACTGCAGCTCCTGGTGAATCACCGCGATGCCGGCCGCGATCGACGCGGCCGCACTCGCGAACTGCACGGGCTGGCCGTCGACCAGCACGCTGCCCGCATCGGGCTGGTATTCGCCGCCGAGAATCTTCAGCAGCGTCGACTTGCCCGCGCCGTTCTCGCCCATCAGGCCATGCACCTCGCCCGCATGCACGTCGAACGAGATGCCGTCGAGTGCGCGCACGCCGGGAAAGACCTTGCCGATATTGTCAAAACGCAGTGCCGCTGACACGTCGTCTCCCTACTCTTGCAGATCCATCGATCGCCGGCTGCCGCGTGGCCGCCGCAGCCGGCAAGCCGCTTACTTCGACGCGAGCCCCATCTCGTCGCGCACCTTCGACACGTTGTCGCGCGTCGCGAGCATGCCGGTCGTCAGCGTCAGCGCCGGCGGTGCCTTGCCCTGCGTGATCCACGTGTACATCAGGTCCGAGGTTTCCTCGCCGTGGCGCTTCGGGCTGATGATCACGGTGCCGTAGAAGCCCGTCGGCTGCGGCTTCTTGAACTCGTTCAGCGCCGAATCGGAGCCGCCGATGCCGATGCCGATCATGTTGTCCGCCTTGAAGCCGCGCCCTTCCGCCGCGCGCACCGCGCCGAGCACCGCTTCGTCGTTCAGGCCGTACGCCACCCAGTGCTTGAACTGCGGATTCTTCGTGAGCGCGATGTTTGCCGCGTTGAAGGCGTTCTCGGTGTCGGTCTTCGCCTGCGGCGCCGCGATCACGTTCGCCTTCGGGAAGCCGGCGGCCACCAGCGCGTCGGTCGCGCCGCTGGTGCGGTCATGCGCGGTCGGCAGCTGCTCGTAGGTGATGTCGATCGCGCCGACGTCCTTCATGTCCCAGCCGCGCTTCTTGATCTCGGCCGCGATGCCGTCGCCGACCTGCTTGCCGATGTTGTACGCGGAGATCCCCATGTGCGGGACCGCCTCGATCGGCTTGCCCGCGCCGTCGACGAGGCGGTCGTCCACCGTCATCATCTTCAGGTTGTGCGACTTCGCCTTCGCGACGATGCCCGGCCCGAGCTTCACGTCGGGCGTGCAGATGATGAAGCCCTGCGCCTTCTGCGCGGACAGGTTGTCGATCGCGCTCATCACCTTCTCACCGGACGGCGCGCCGATCTTCACGAGCGTGAAGCCCTTCTGCTTCGCCGCGATTTCGGCGAACTTCCACTCGTCCTGGAACCACGGCTCTTCCGGCTGCTTCACGAGGAAACCGATCTTGACCGGGTCGGCCGCGTGCGCGACCGGGCTGCCCATTACCACCGCGGCCGCGGCCGCCAGCGTTACGAACGTTCTGCGTTTCATCTCCAGTGTCTCCTTGTTTTCATCGAACAGGATGCAGCCGCTTGTTGGTTTCGACGCAGCGTGCGCGCGGCCGTCGCACGTGCGGTCTTTCGAATCGTTACGTCAATCGCGTCAGTCGTGATACAGCGCCGCGCGCCCGCCATCGACGGTGATGCACGCGGCATTGATGAACGGCGCCTCGTCGGACGCCAGGAACACGGCCGTCATCGCGACCTCCTCCGGCCGGCCGATCCGCTTCATCGGCTGCAGCGCGAGCGTTTCGGCGCGCGCGGCAGCCGGGTCGGGTTGTGCGTCCCACCAGTCGCGCGTGAGCTGCGTCTCGATGTAGCCCGGCGCGATCGCGTTCACGCGCACGTTGCGCGCCGCGTATTCGATGCCGAGCGCGCGCGTGAGGCCCAGCACGCCATGCTTCGCGACCGGGTACGGAAAGCAGCCCGGGATGATCCTGAACGCGTGCGTCGACGCGATGTTCACGATGCTGCCGCGGCCGCGTTCGACCATCCCCTCCAGCGCCGCTCGGCAGCCGTGCCACACGCCGTCGAGGTCGACCGCGAAGCAGCGGCGCCAGTCGTCGTCGGTCATCGTCAGCGGATCGGCGAACACGTTGATGCCCGCGTTGTTCACCAGCACGTCGAGCGGGCCGAACGCC
>NZ_JAAGPC010000249.1:0-9718 GCF_017104595.1 Burkholderia sp. Tr-20390
TACCGCGAGCGTCGGGCGCGCGGGGCCGGCGAGCGCGCCGCGCAGCGCATCGCAGACGGCGCGCGCGAGCGCTTCGCTTTGCGCTTCCTGGGTGTCGAAAGCGTGAATCTCGATCACATCTCCTCCGGACTGCTTTGTCTGTTCAAATCGTACGAATCGTGGGGCACGTTGCCGCGTACGGTGGCGTGCGCGGCAACGGTTTGCATCAGTTCTCTTCTTCGAGCCAGCAGGTGTCGTGCTGCGCGAGCATCGCGCTCGCCGCGGCCGGCCCCCACGTGCCCGCCGCATACGGCTTCGGCGGCTTCAGCGTGCGTGCCCACTCGTTCAGGATAGGCTCGACCCAGCGCCACGCGGCTTCCTGTTCGTCGCGGCGCACGAAGAGGGCGAGACGGCCGTTGATCACGTCGAGCAGCAGGCGCTGGTACGCCTCCATCTGTCCTTCCTTGAAGAACTGGTCGAACGCGAGGTCGAGGTGCACGCTCGCGAGGTTCATCCCTTCGCCGGGCTGCTTCGCGAGGCAGTACAGGCGGATCGTCTCGTTCGGCTGCAGCCGGATCACGAGGCGGTTCGAACCGGGCCGCAGCGCGGTGGGCCCGAGCGCCGAATGCGGCACCGGGCGGAAATTGACGACGATCTCCGCGACGCGATCGGCCAGCCGCTTGCCGGTGCGCAGGAAGAACGGCACGCCGGCCCAGCGCCAGTTCTCGATCTCGACCTTCAGCGCGACGAACGTTTCCGTCTGGCTGTCGGGCTTCACGCCCGGTTCGGTCGCGTAGGCCGGCACCTGCGCGCCCTTGATCACGCCCGCATGATACTGGCCGCGCACGGCCACCTTGCCGATGTCGCGCGGATCGACCGGCTTCAGCGCGCGCAGCACGCGCAGCTTTTCGTCGCGCACCGAATCCGAATCCATCGAATGCGGCGGCTCCATCGCGACGATCGACAGCAGCTGCAGCAGGTGGTTCTGCACCATGTCGCGCAGCGCGCCGGTATTGTCGTAGAAATCGCCGCGTGCCTCGACGCCGAGCTCCTCGGCGATCGTGATCTGGATGCTCTCGACCCATTCGCGGCGCCACAGCGGCTCGAACAGCGCATTGCCGAAGCGCAGCGCGAGCAGGTTCTGCACGGGTTCCTTGCCGAGGTAGTGGTCGATCCGGTAGATCTGGCCTTCCGCGAAGATCTCGCCGACCGCGTCGTTGATCGCGTTCGACGACTTCAGGTCGTAGCCGAGCGGCTTCTCGAGCACGATGCGCGAGCCTTCGCTCAGGCCGACCGACGCGAGCGCCTTGCAGATCGGCACGAACAGCGACGGGCCCGTCGCGAGATAGAACACGCGGATGCCGGGCAGCGATGCCACGGCGTCGCGCAGCACGACGTAGTCTTCCGCGCGGCCGAGATCGAGGTGCACGTACTCGATGCGATCGAGGAAGGACTTCCACGCAGCTTCGTCGAACGCCTTGCCGGCGGCCTTGGCCGCGTGCGGCTTCACGTGCGTGTCGACCCATTCGAGATAGGACGCCCGATCCGATTCATGACGCGCCACGGCGACGATCCGGCCGCTCTCCGCCAGCATGTTCGCACGGTGCGCTTCGAACAGCGCAGGCAGGATCTTGCGCATCGACAGATCGCCGGTGCCGCCGAAAAGTACGAAGGTAAAGCTGGAATCGGTATGCATGTGTCTCCGCCGGGTTGGGGGTGCTCGGAAGCGATCCGTAGTGCGATAAAAATATTTTTGACACTGAATTGTAGTTTAACTACAATCCGCCGCAAGGGGTAGCACCTGGGTGAAGAAAAAAAGAAGTGCGGTCGATGAACTGCGCGAGCTTCGCCTTCGGGAACGCCTTGTGCCGAATGTTATCGGACATTGACGGCGCGCATCGTCCGCGCGACGTCGGCCCCGGGCTCGCGCCGCATCACCGCGGCGGGCCAGAAACACCAAGAGGAGACACGCCGTTGAATCTCGATTCACGCTTTCTGTAAGAGCCCGGCCGGTCATCGGCCCCGTACGCTGCATGCGTCCCGCGGCTCGATTTCCCCGTCGTTATCAAGAAGCCGGTTCCCGCTCGAGGGAACCTCACGAGTTGATTCAGTCTGGAGGAGATAAGTAATGAAAGTTCGCTCGATCATGGGCGCGCTCTGCGCCGCAGGTCTGATGGCCGGCGCCGTGGCGGCGCAGGCAGCCGAGAACGTGACGGTGCTGCACTGGTGGACCTCGGGCGGCGAGTCGAAGGCCGTCGGCGTGCTGAAGGACGACGTGCAGAAGCAGGGCTACGTGTGGAAGGACTTCGCGGTCGCGGGCGGCGCCGGCGCCGCGGCGATGACCGCGCTGAAGACCAAGGTGATCAGCGGCGATTCTCCGTCGGCCGCGCAGATCAAGGGCCCGCTGATCCAGGACTGGGCCGACCAGGGCGTGCTCGTCAACATCGATTCCGCTGCCGGCGACTGGAAGCAGAACCTGCCGCCTGAAATCGACAAGATCATCAAGTACAAGGGCCACACCGTCGCGGCGCCGTTCTCGGTGCACCGCGTGAACTGGCTGTACATCAACAAGGCCGCGCTCGACAAGGTCGGCGCGAAGGTGCCGACCACCTGGCCTGAATTCTTCGCGGTGGCCGACAAGCTGAAGGCCGCGGGCATCCAGCCGGTCGCGATGGGCGGCCAGCCGTGGCAGGACCTGACGCTGTGGGAGGACGTCGTGCTGTCGCAGGGCCCGGCGTTCTACAAGAAGGCGCTGGTCGACCTCGACCAGGCGACGCTGACCTCGCCGCAGATGCTGTCCGTGTTCGACACGGTGCGCAAGATCCAGGGCTACTTCGACACCGGCCGTAACGGCCGCGACTGGAACCTCGCGACCGCGATGGTCATCAACGGCAAGGCCGGCATGCAGTTCATGGGCGACTGGGCGAAGGGCGAGTTCGAGAACGCCGGCAAGAAGGCGGGCAAGGACTACGTCTGCGCGCCGGTGCCGGGCACCGCGAATTCGTACACGTTCAACGTCGACTCGTTCGTGTTCTTCCAGCAGAAGGGCGAGAAGAACGCGACGCCGGGCCAGCTCGCGCTCGCGAAGACGATCATGACGCCGGACTTCCAGGAGCAGTTCAGCCTGCTGAAGGGTTCGGTGCCGGTCCGCCTCGGCGTGAAGATGGACAAGTTCGACGACTGCGCGAAGAAGTCGTATGCCGACGAGCAGACCGCGATCAAGTCGGGCGGCTTCGTCCCGTCGCTCGCGCACGGGATGGCGCAGAGCGACGCGACCGCCGGCGCGATCACGGACGTCGTGACGAAGTTCATGAACTCGCAGCAGGATTCGAAGAGCGCGGTCGCCGCGCTCGCGAAGGCCGCGAAGGTCAAGTAACGCGCGACAGGCGCCCGGCCGGAAACGCTTCATCGGCCGGGCGTTTTTGCATGCGCAGCAAACGGGCTCGCCCGCGAAGCCCGTGCCGTACCCGGCGCCGGCCCGGCCTGCGTCGCCCTCGTTCCAGGAGTCGAATCAAGTGGCTGCCCCTCTTAGCGGAAACGGATCCGGCGCTGCCGCCGCACGGCGTACGTCGCCGATGTCGGCCTTCGCCGACCGCTGGATCCCGAAGCTCGTGCTTGCGCCGAGCGTCGCGATCGCCGTGGTGTTCATCTACGGCTTCATCCTGATTACCGGCTATCTGTCGCTGACCAATTCGCGGCTGTTGCCGAACTACGAATTCGACGGCTTCGGCCGTTACTCGGACCTGTTCCAGAACGACGTGTGGTGGACCTCCGCCGCGAACCTCGGCTGGTTCGGGATTCCGTTCATCGTGATCTGCGTCGCGCTCGGGCTGTTCCTCGCGATCCTGCTCGACCAGCGGATCCGCAACGAAGGCGCGCTGCGCGCGGTCTTCCTGTACCCGATGGCGCTGTCGTTCATCGTCACCGGCACCGCGTGGCAGTGGATCCTGAACCCGGGCCTCGGCCTCGAGAAGGTGATGCACGACTGGGGCTGGACGAGCTTCTCGTTCGGCTGGCTCGACGATCCGGACAAGGCGATCTTCTGCGTGGTGATCGCGGCCGTGTGGCAGTCGACCGGCTTCGTGATGGCGCTGTTCCTCGCGGGGCTGCGCGGCGTCGACGCGGAGATCTTCAAGGCCGCGCAGGTCGATGGCGCGACGCTGCCGACCATCTACCGCAAGATCGTGATCCCGAGCATGCGCCCGGTGTTCTTCTCGGTGCTGCTGATCCTCTGCCACATCACGATCAAGACCTTCGACCTCGTCGTCGCGCTGACGGCGGGCGGCCCGGGCACGTCGTCGTCGCTGCCGGCCATGTTCATGTACACGTTTTCGTTCAACCGCGGCCAGCTCGGGCTCGGCGCGGCGTCCTCGGTGATGATGCTCGCGACCGTGGTCGCGGTGCTGGTGCCGCTGATGTATATGGAATCGAGGAGCACCCGCAATGCAGCCTAAGATGACGATCAGCCGGGCAGTGATCTATGCGGCACTGATCCTGTTCGCGCTGTATTTCCTGTTCCCGATCTACGTGATGCTGTCGACGTCGTTCAAGGATCTCGACCAGCTGCGCACCGGCAACCTGCTGACGCCGCCCACCACGTGGACCGTCGACCCGTGGGTGAAGGCCTGGAGCGGCGCGTGCACCGGCGTGCGCTGCGACGGCATGAAGCCGTTCTTCCTGAACTCGCTGCAGATGGTGATCCCGGCCGTGCTGATCTCGTCGCTGATCGGCGCGTTCAACGGCTACGTGCTCACGCACTGGCGCTTTCGCGGCGCCGACGCGCTGTTCACGATGATGCTGGTCGGCTGCTTCATCCCGTTCCAGGTGATCCTGCTGCCGATGGCGCGCCTGCAGGGGATGCTCGGCCTCGCCAACACGATTCCGGGCCTCGTGTTCGTGCACGTCGTGTACGGCATCGCGTTCACGACGATGTTCTTCCGCAACTTCTACGTGAGCGTGCCGGCCGAGCTCGTGAAGGCCGCGCGCATCGACGGCGCGGGCTTCTTCACGATCTTCACGAAGATCCTGCTGCCCGTGTCGCTGCCGATCTTCATGGTGTGCCTGATCTGGCAATTCACGCAGATCTGGAACGACTTCCTGTTCGGGATCGTGTTCTCCGGCGTCGATTCGATGCCGATCACGGTTGCGCTGAACAACCTCGTCAACACGTCGACGGGCGTGAAGGAATACAACGTCGACATGGCCGGCGCGATCATCGCCGCGCTGCCGACGCTGCTCGTCTACATCGTCGCCGGCCGCTACTTCGTGCGCGGGCTGACGGCGGGCGCGGTGAAGGGGTAAGCGCGGCTTCATCCGATACGACGAACCGGCCGCGCCTCGCGCGCGGCGCATCGAAACGAACCCGACGCGGCGCCGGAATGCGCCGCGCGAGACGAGACAGAGGATTCACAGCATGGCAAGCCTTTCCATCCGTGACGTGTACAAGACCTACCCGAACGGGGTGCCGGTCCTGAAGGGTGTCGACATCGAGATCGAGGACGGACAGTTCCTGATCCTGGTCGGCGGGTCGGGCTGCGGGAAGTCGACGCTGCTCAACATGATCGCCGGGCTCGAGACCGTGACGAGCGGCGAGATCTGCATCGACGGCAAGGTCGTCAACGACCTGTCGCCGAAGGATCGCGACATCGCGATGGTGTTCCAGTCGTACGCGCTGTATCCGTCGATGACGGTGCGCGAGAACATCTCGTTCGGCCTGAACATCCGCAAGGTGCCGAAGAGCGAACAGCAGCAGATCGTCGACCGCGTGTCGCAGATGCTGCAGATCCAGCACCTGCTCGACCGCAAGCCGGGCCAGCTGTCGGGCGGCCAGCGCCAGCGTGTCGCGATGGGCCGGGCGCTCGCGCGCGATCCGTCGCTGTTCCTGTTCGACGAGCCGCTGTCGAACCTCGACGCGAAGCTGCGCATCGAGATGCGCGCGGAAATCAAGCTGCTGCACCAGCGCCTCGGCACGACGATCGTCTACGTGACGCACGACCAGATCGAGGCGATGACGCTCGGCGACCGGATCGCGGTGATGAAGGACGGCGTGGTCCAGCAGTTCGGCGCGCCGCAGGAGATCTACGATTCGCCGTCGAACCTGTTCGTCGCGGGCTTCATCGGCGCGCCGCCGATGAACTTCATCAACGGCAAGCTGGTCGAGCAGGGCAGCGGGATCGCGCTTGAAGTCGACACGGGCGTCAAGCGCGGCGTGCTGAACCTGCCGTTCGATGCGGCGAAGCTGAAGTCGCACGTCGGCCGCGAGGTGATCCTCGGTCTGCGTCCGGAGCGCATCACCGACGTGCGCCATGCGCACAACGGCGACGCGTCGCACCTGCAGCCGTTCGACGTGCGCGTCGACGTGACCGAGCCGACCGGGCCGGACACGCACGTGTTCGCGCAGGTGAACGGCAAGCGCATCGTGAGCCGCGTGCATCCGGCCGCGAACCCGCAGCCCGACCAGACGCTGTCGCTGCTGTTCGACGTGTCGAAGGCGGTGCTGTTCGATCCGGCGTCGGAAGAGCGGATCGCGTGATGCAAAGTCGCTTGGGGCGATCGATGAGGTGTCCGGGCCACACGTGGCTTTTGGCGGCGCGTCGATTGCCCCGGCGCAAGCGGGGTCGCTGCATTCGCTGTAGTTATCGCCTTTCCCTCGATGCCTGGCGGCCGGAGGTTGCAGTCATGGACTCGGCAGTGACAAAAAATACGAGCCGATTGCATGTAGCACCGGCATGAACAGGAGACACGCGAAGACGGCCGGAAAATAATGCTTCGAGTGGCGTACCCTGGAAAACAAGCCGCCCACTGCGACAAGCAAGCATACGGTCGCGAGTGCACCAAATAGATCGCTGTTCGCGATCACCGAAAAAAACGCACGCATGTCCGCTCCACGGGTTACTGGTTGAATGCAGTGAAATTCCAGCGATACAGCTGAAACTGCTTTAGAAAGTTTTTGACCTCGGCTCCTGTCGTCTCGTTTCTGTAGTCCCACCCATCTTCGCCGGGCGTGTAATGTCCGTTTTCCACGCCCATGCCTGCATAGCTGGCGCTTTGCGGGTCCGCGCGATTGCGGCCGAATATTCGCATGATTGTTGTGAACGGACGAACGATCACGCCACTCGAATTCCCCTGCATGATCGCAATGGAAGACGGTGAGACCCTCGTGACCATTTGAACGTGGTGTCCAATACCCGCACGATCATTGGCCTGTACAAGCATGTCTCCGGGCAGGAGCGACTCCGGTGTCTGGAGTTGTGTGGTATTCGAACCTGTACGCTGTACGTCTGGTGCACCGAAAGTCAGCGATACCATATCGGCGAAACCGTACATTGTCGAATCGTATCGTCGGTGCTCGGGTTCGCCGTAGATTTCCTCATTCCGATAGCTTCGCACGCCGGTTGTCACGTTGAGCGGCAGTCCTCGCAATGCGGAAAACTGGATGAGCAACCGTAGCGCGAAGTCCTCGCAGGTAAATCGATTTGCGCGCGTGCTTCCATTTCGATCCCAGTACGTTTCGGCCTGGATCTGCGCTGCGAGTTGTGGGACGGTGCGGTGATATTCAGCGATGTCGGTATCAGTCCATTCACGGATCGATTTCCAGAATGTCTTGGAGCGGGCAGTGACCGGCTTAGGTGAAGCATCACTCGTTGGCGTGGTCGTGCGTGCCGCGACCAGCTTGTATCGGTTACCGTTAGGGGAGACGTGAGTATTTTCCGGCATGGCTATTCGGCGAGATAGATCGTGATATTTTCAGCATGCGGCGTAGCGGCGAGCAGGTGCGTTTGTCCGGACGCATCTGTTCTGCCGTATTCGAATGTTCCCGTGTCACGCCGCAGCGCATAACCGGTGTAGCTCAGAGGGTTGCCGTCAGCGTCCCGAAGGACGAAGCGATCGTCATAGGTGGGCAGCGCAGTTGCCGGGGTGCCGGGCATTGCAGCGGCTGCGGCCGGTATCCCGGTATCCAGCTCGGTTTCGGCTATTTTCCATTTGCGCCCGTACCGGGAGTTGATGCGTGGAGGACGTTCACAGCGGCATCGGACCCAATCACCACTGAGGGCTTGAACTCGTCCTGCAGAAGTGAAGTCGCGTAGGCGCTTTTTGTTCGGAGTACCGGGCGCTGCTTCAATCGTTCCGATGCTTTCGCAGGTGCTGCACCAAGCCCGCTGTCCGACGAATGTGATTCTGCGGCGCTTGCCGTCGTCACCGACGATCGTTCCGCATTCGCCTCCGTCGAGTACGTAGCCGCCACTGTCCAGCGGATCGTCTTCGACTACCGCGTAAAAGATGACCATGCCCTTGCCGTCCGTTTGAAATCATGGTGCGGAACGTAGCATGGCTTCGCTGAGTCATGAAAGGCAATTGTAAAAAATCGTGTCCGTATGCAATAGCTCGCTTTGGTCCTGAATCACGAGCGGGCAACGGCAAAGGGCTGCTTCAGCAGTCCCTTGAGTTTCCGGGAATCGTTAGCCTCAGTGCGGCAGCCGCACGTCGAACTTGAACGTCGCGAGCCGCGCGACGAGGATGAAGCCGGTCGCGAGCAGCACGCTGTACACGGAATCGAACTGCAGCCATACGAGCAGCAGGTAGAACCAGCAGCCGACGAACGCGCAGGTCGCGTAGGGCCGCGAATCGCGCAGGATCAGCGGGATGTCGTTGCACAGCACGTCGCGGACGATCCCGCCGACCACGCCCGTGATCACGCCCATCATCACCGCGATGAAGCGCGGCATCTCGGCATCGAGCGCGATCGCCGTGCCCGAGATGCTGAAGATCCCGAGCCCGATCGCATCGGCGACGAGCAGCAATCGCTCGGCCGACAGCCGCGACAGCATCCGCAGCACGAACGGCGCGAACAGCGCGAGCACGAAGATCGCGATCACGTAGTCGTCGTGCACGACCCAGTAGAACGGCCGGCGCTCGAGCAGGATGTCGCGCAGCGTGCCGCCGCCGAACGCGGTGGCGAGCGCGACGACGAACGTGCCGACCGAGTCGAGGCGGTTCTTGCGCGCCTCGATGAAGCCCGAGATCGCAAAGGCCAGCGTGGCGATCGCCTCCAGTACCGCGATCGCGAGCGTCAGCCTAGGATGCGGCACGCGGCCCCCGGTCACCGGGTGCCGCGAACGGCTGCAGCAGCACCAGCACCGCGCCCGCGCCGCCGTCGTGGCCGCGCGCCTCGCAGAACGCGATCACTTCTTCCTTCTGCACGAGCCACGCACGCACCTTGCCTTTCAGCACCGGCTCCTTGCCGATCGAGCCGAGCCCCTTGCCGTGGATCACGCGCAGGCAGCGCAGCCCCTTCTTGCCGGCTTCGCGGATGAACTCGGCGAGCGCGTCGCGCGCCTCGTCGCGCCGCATTCCATGCAGGTCGATCTGCGCCTGCACGATCCACGCGCCGCTGCGCAGCTTGCGCACGACGTCGCGGCTGATGCCGGGGCGGTGGTAGTACAGCGAGTCGTCGCTGTCGAGCAGCGTCTCGGGATCGAATTCGTCGGACAACGTCGCGTTCAGCACGGCTTCCTCGTCGCGCTGCGTCTGCTTCGGCACCGGGTCGGGCGGTGTGCGCCCGGCCGCCGCGCGCGGCGGCGCGTTCAGCGGGCGGATCGCGCCGATCTCGTTGCGGAACAGGTTTGCGTCGGCTTCCGCCTTGCGCTCGGCCTTGGCCGCTTCGACGCGCTCGCGGTCGCGGCGATCGGCTTCGCCTTGCAGCGACTTGCGCAGCGCGCCGAGCCCCGCGAGCCCCTGG
>NZ_JAAGPC010000250.1:0-9688 GCF_017104595.1 Burkholderia sp. Tr-20390
TCGCGGCGCGACGCCCGCGACGGCCGCCAGCGCGGCGAGTGCGAGCGGTTCGCCGAGGTGCGCGTTGACGTGATCGCACGCGCGCCGCACGTGCGCCGGTAGCGGCGGCGTGCCGCGCGTGAGCGCGTCGCTGTACGAATGCGGCAGGTGCGTGAGCAGCAGCGACATCAGCCACGTCGTGAGATCGGCGCCGAAGGTCGCCGCGGCCGTGCCGAGGCCCGGCTGCGCGCCGAGCCGGCACAGGTATTCGAAGGTCGGCAGCAGCAGCGCGGCGCCCGCGCCGGTGCCACCGGCCGCGAGATCGAACTGCAGCGGCCGCGTGAGCGTGGCCTGCAGCATGTCCTGCAACTTGCGTTCGAGCGCGCCGCGTTCGAGCCGCAGCACGAGGTTGCGGCAATCGGGGCTCGTGCTCAGGCGGCTCGCGAGCGCCGGCGACGACACGGTCAGCTCGCCGGGGCCGGCTCGCGCGACGACGCTGCCGGCCTGCAGCTCGCATGCACCGGCGAGCGTCAGCCTGAACAGGAAGTGCTCGGCATCGTCGCCGAAGTCGATGTGCGTTTCGCGGCCGTAGCAGAGTTCAAGCAGCGCGCCGTGATGCAGCGGCACTTCGTACAGCTCCGCATGAAACGGATCACGGCCGCGCGCGGCCATCCGGTGCGGCCCGAGCCGGTGGGCGACCGCGCGTTCGACTTCGTCGGGGGCGTGCAGCGTGCCGAGCCGGTTCGGCGCATGGCGTGACAGGGCGATATCCATTCACGGACCTCGTAGCGGATGCGGCGGGCGCGGCGGCATGCGCATCGCCGCGATTGCGTTGCGCGAACGGGCGTGCCGTTGCGCGTTTTGAAGCGACGCGGCGGGGGCGGCCGCGTAGTCTCGGAAACACTCAATCACCGGGAGAAGACGATGAAGGTATGTGTTCTGGGCGGCGGCCACGGCTGCCATGCGGCGGCGATCGACCTGCTCGAAAAGGGCCACGACGTGACGTGGTGGCGGCGCGACCGCGAGCCGCACGCGCGGCTGCGCGAGCTTGGCGTGCTGAACGTGACCGACTATCGCGGCACGCGCGCGGTGCCGCTCGGCGACGCGCCGGGTGCGATCCGCCTGACCGGCGAGCTCGCGGCCGCGCTGCGCGGTGCGCAACTCGTCGTGGTGCCGCTGCCGGCTACGTCGCACGAAGCGCTCGCCGCGCAGGTCGCGCCGCTGCTGGAGGACGGCCAGGTCGTGTTCCTGCCGCCCGGCACGTTCGGCAGCTTCGTGTTCGCGCAGGCGGCGGCCGATGCCGGCAACCGTTCGCGCGTCGCATTCGCCGAGACGGGCACGCTGCCGTACCTCGTGCGCAAGCATGGCGATAACGACGTCGTGATCAGCGCGTACGCGACACGCCTGCCGACCGGTGTATTTCCCGCGAATGTGGCCGGCTGGGCGTTCGACGTGCTGCGTGCGGGCTATCCGTCGGTCGAGCCGGTCGAGGATGCGTTGTCCGGTGCGTTGATGAATGCGGGGCCCGTGATCCATCCGCCGCTGATCCTGATGAACGCCGGGCCGCTCGAACACTTCGACGCATGGGATATCCACAACGAAGGCACGCAGCCGTCGATCCGCCGCGTGACGAACGCGCTGGATGCCGAACGCATCGCGGTGCGTGAAGCGCTCGGCTACCGTGCGCCGCATTTCCCGCTCGCGGATCACTACGCGGCGGAAGGCGACGAATGGATGTACGGGCGCGGCGCGCACGGCAAGCTGACCGATAGCGGCGACTGGCGCGAGAAGATCGATCTGCGGTCCCATCGCTACATGCTCGAAGACACCCGGCTCGGGCTGTCGTTCATCGTGTCGTGCGGGCGCTGGGCCGGCGTGCCGACGCCGGTCGCGCAGGGGCTGCTGAGCATCGCGAGCGCGGTGGCGGTGCGCGACCTGTATGCGGAAGGGCGCACGCTGGAGCGGCTCGGGATCGCGGCGCTGTCGAAGGACGCGATGCGTGCGCTGCTCGACAACGGAGTCGCGGGAGTATCAGCATGAGCGCGGCCGCCGATGTGGCGCGTGTACACGTGCTCGGCGCGGGACGCATGGGGCAGGGGATCGCGCTCGTGTTTGCCTTTGCCGGAATCGACGTGACGCTGATCGACTTCAAGCGGCGCGATGCGGCTGGCCAACGCGCCTTCGACGATCGCACGCGTGACGAGATCGCCAGGCCACTGCATGCGCAGGTTGCGCTCGGACGCATCGATGCCGCGCAGGCCGATGCGGTCGTCGCACGCATCGAGATCGTTTCCAGGGATGGCGCGGCCGAAGCCGTGAGTGATGCAGAGGTCGTGTTCGAGGCGCTGCCCGAAGTGCTCGACGCGAAGGCCGACGCGTTGCGCTGGCTCGGCGAGCATGTCGATGCGCGCGCAACGATTGCATCGACCACGTCGACGTTCGTCGTCACGGAATTGCAACGCCATGTCGCACACCCCGAACGGATGCTGAACGCGCACTGGCTGAACCCTGCATTGCTGATGCCGCTCGTCGAGATCAGCCGCAGCGACGCAACGGGCCAGTCGGTGGTCGATGCGCTCGCCGCGCTGCTCGAACGTGTCGGCAAGAAGCCGGTGATCTGCGGGCCGGCGCCCGGCTACATCGTGCCGCGCATCCAGGCGCTCGCGATGAACGAGGCGGCGCGGATGGTCGAGGAAGGCGTCGCAAGCGCGGAGGATATCGACACGGCGATCCGCACCGGTTTCGGCCCGCGCTTCGCGGTGCTCGGGCTGCTCGAATTCATCGACTGGGGCGGCTGCGACATCCTGTACTACGCGTCGACGTATCTGGCAGGCGAGATCGGCCCGCGCTTCGCGCCGGCCGCGAGCGTCGTGCACAACATGGAAACCGGGCGTGATGGCGTGCGCACGGGGGCCGGCTTCCACGACTATGCGGACGTGGACGTGCCCGCGTACATGCGACAGCGGCTCGGCGAATTCGCGCGGCTGCTCGATCACCTGGGATTGGCGCCGGTGTTCGACGGCGGGCGGCGTGACCCGCGCGAGTAGCCCGGACGACCCGGCCGCGTGCGCTCGCGGTGCCACGAAAGCGCGCACGGGGCACCGTGAGCCGGTGTGTCCGACACCCGCCGTCAAGCGCACGGGAACGGAAGCGGATGCGGCCGACGCGTGCCGCACGCTCACACCGTATCGCCGCGCGTGCCGGCGTCGGGCGCGACGCGCGTCTTGCGCATCACGCACAGCGTCGCGACCGTCACGAGGCCGAGCGCAATGAGAAACAGCGAGACGGGCCACGACGCCTGATAGCGCGCGAGCAGCGCGGTCGCGATCAGCGGCGACATCCCGCCCGCGAAGATCGACGCGACTTCATGCCCGAGCGCGACGCCGGAGTACCGCACCTCGGTGCTGAACAGCTCGCCGACGAGCGCGGGCAGCGTGCCGATCATCGCGCCGTGACTCACGGCGGTGCCGACCGTGAGCGCGAGCCACACGAGCGGCGTCACGCGCGTGTCGAGCAGCCAGAAGAACGGGAACGCGCACGCGACGAGGCTCAGCGCGCCGATCAGGTACACGGGCTTGCGGCCGATCCGGTCGGACAGCTTGCCCCACGCGAGCATCGCGCCCATCTCGACGATCATCGCGATCATCACGCCGGTCAGCATCACGCCGTTCGGGATGCCGACGTATTTGCCGTAGACGAGCGAGAACGCGAGGAAGATGTACGCGCCGCCGTTCTCGGCCACGCGCAACCCCATCGCGAGCAGGATTTCCTTCGGATGGCGACGAATGCATTCGACGATCGGCAGGTGCGTGTGCGCGCCGCGCTTGCCGGCCTGCTCGAAGTCGCGGCTTTCCGGCAGATGACGGCGGATGTAGATGCCGATCGCGAAGATCACGACGCTCGCGAGGAACGGCAGCCGCCAGCCCCACGTGCGGAACGCGTCGTCCGGCAGCGCCTGCGCGGCGAGAAACGCGGCCGACGACAGCACGAAACCGCCGCCCACGCCGAGCTGGCTCCATGCGGCGTAGTAGCCGCGCTGTTCCGGCGGCGCGTTCTCGCTGATCATCAGCACGCCGCCGCCCCATTCGCCGCCGGACGCGATGCCTTGCAGCAGGCGCAGCACGACGAGCGCGGCCGGCGCCCACACGCCGATCTGCGCATAGGTCGGCAGCAGGCCGATCGCGAATGTCGATGCGCCCATGATCAGCAGCGTCCACACGAGCGACGCCTTGCGCCCGTAGCGATCGCCGACGTGGCCGAACACGATCCCGCCGAGCGGCCGCGCGACGAAGCCCAGCGCGAAGGCCGCGAACGCGGCGAGGCTGCCCGTGAGCGCCGATGCGCCGGGCGGGAAGAACACATGGCCGAACACGAGCGCCGCGGCCGTGCCGTACACGAAAAAGTCGTACCACTCCATCGCGTTGCCGGCGACGGAGGCGATGACGATTCGGCGCAGTTGCCGGTCGGCGAGCGGCCGGGCGGCGCTCGGGGATTGCACGGTGTCGGTCGGATACATGGCGGACTCTGAAGGAGGGCGGGCGCGTGCCGTCTGTGCAGCACTGCGGGCTAGGGCCTGTTCACGCTAATAACGGGCTTGCGCTGGCCACCAGAAGGGCCGAGCGCAAGGATTGCGACGAAGCGAATACTCGACGTATTCGCGAGGAGCATGACGCGGCGATCGGCCCTTCTGGTGGCCAGCCCCACGAATGAATTTTCTCGAACAGGGGAACGCGCCTTGCCGGCCGTATTGCGGCGTCGATCGTCGCTTGTTTGGCTCGGCCAAACGGCGCTCCTCACTCCTTGCACTACGACCGGCAAGGCGCGTTCGCAAGCCCGTTATTAGCGTGAACAGGCCCTAGTGTTGTCGGCACCGTGCCCCCGGTCAAATCCGCAGAAAAAGGGGAGTGACATCACTCCCGCTGATGATGGTCGCGGCGAGTCCCGCGCCTACCCCACGCTTTCCCGCAGCAGCGCGATCATCCGCTGCGCCAGCGGCGGCACGTACGCGCCGGCCCGGTGCATCGCGCCGATGCGGCGGTCCAGGTCGAGCTCGCCGGCCCGCAGGTCGAGCGCGCGCAACCCGGTCATCTGGTCGAGCGCATCCGTGCCGCCGACACACAGCAGCGGCGTGCCGCGCAACAGCTGCAGCAGCGACGTATTGCCGAAGTCCGTCTCGATCCGCAGGCGCGGCGCGGGCAGGCCCCGTGCGCGGAACGCGTCGTCGATGCGGTGCCGCACGGGAATCGTCGCTTCCGGCAGCAGCCACTCCTGATCGGCGAGATCCGCGAGCGTGAGCCCGCGCTTGCGCTGCAGCGGGTGCGCGGCGTCGGCGAGCACCGCCAGCCGGTCGTCGAACAGCGCGATGGTGTCGAGGCCGGCGTCCGGCTGCTGCGGTTCGGGCGCGACGACGAGATCGAGCTCGCCGGCCGCGAGCAGGTCGAGCAGTTCGCGCGCGAGCCGGCAGCGCAGCCGCAGCCGCGCGGCCGGCCGTTCGCGGATCAGTTGCCGGCACGCCCCGAGCACGAACGCATTGGGCACGGTCGGCGAGTAGCCGATGCGCACCACGCCCTGTTCGCCGCCGCGGATCGCGCGCATCTCCTGCATCGCGTCATCGAACTCGAGCGCGATCCGCTGCGCGCGCGCGACGAAGCGTGCGCCGGCCGGCGTCGGCGTCATCCCGTTCGCGGTGCGCTCGAACAGCGTCACGCCAACTTGCCCCTCCAGCCGCTGCACGGCTTTCGTGAGCGCCGGCTGCGACAGCCCCAGCGCCTCGGCGGCCTTGCCGATGCTGCCGTGCCGCTCGACGGCCAGCAGGTACTCCAGATCGCGCGTGTCCATCGGGGGATTCCTGTCGGTTATGACTTTATATCCGGTGATGCATTGTGGTGATGCCTGGGCATCTTACAGACTGGCGGCACTGTTCGACCAGGAGAATCGTTTTGAGCTTCGCCTACTTCCTGCGGCGCGCGGCCCGCTACTGGGGCAGCCAGCCCGCCGTGATCCACCGCGACCGCGCCGTCACGTACCGCCAGCTCGACGAGCGCTCGACCCGGCTCGCCAACGCGCTGCGCGGCCTCGGCTTCGCACCCGGCACCCGCATCGCCGTGCAGGCGCGCAACTGCATCGAACTCGTCGAGATCGAATGCGCGCTGTACAAGGCCGGCCTCGTGAAAGCCGCGCTGAATCCGCGCTTCACGGCGGCCGAGGCGGCCGACGTCGTCGGCAACTGCGCGCCCGCCGCGTTCATCGGCGGGCGCGGCTACACGGATTACACACCCGATTCACCGGGCTTTTCGTCGGTCGAGCGGTTCGTGTCGATCGGCGGTGCGGTGGCCGGCTATCTCGACTACGACACGCTGGTCGCGAAGGGCAGCGATACGCCGCCCGACCATCTGCCGGCGCCGGACGACCTCGCCGTGCTGCATTTCTCGTCCGGCTCGACGGGGCGCATCAAGGCCGCGATGCAGAGCTACGGCAACCGGCTCGCGTCGCTGCGCAAGATCGTGCTGGGGATGGATCGCCCCGCGCAGCCCGGCGACCGGCTCGCGCTGATCGGCCCGATCACGCATGCGTCCGGGATGCTGATGCAGCCGTACCTGTTCTGCGGCGCGACGCTCGTGCTGTTCGACGCGTTCGAGCCCGCGCATTTCCTCGCCGACATCGCGCGCCAGCGCATCACGCACACGTTCATGGTGCCGGCGATGGTCAACATGCTGCTGAACGCGCCCGAGCTCGCGCAGGCCGACCTGCGCAGCCTGAAGGTGCTCGGCTACGGCGCGGCGCCGATGGCGCCGGCGCGCATCGAGGAAGCGTGGGCGCGCATCGGTCCCGTGCTGTCGCAAGGCTATGGCGCGAGCGAATCGACGTCGGGCGTCACGCGGCTCGGCATCGCCGATCACGCGCACGCGCTGCTGCACGACCGCGAGCGGCTCGCGTCGTGCGGCCGGCCGCTCGGCGAAACCGAGGTGCGGGTGGTCGATGCCGACGGGCGCGAAGTCGAAGGCGACGCGATCGGCGAGATCGTGATTCGCGGCGCGGACGTGTTCCAGGGCTACTGGAATGCGCCGGAGCTGACGCGCGAGGTGCTGGTCGACGGCTGGCTGCACACGGGCGACCTCGCGCGCACCGATCGCGACGGCTTCATCTATCTGGTCGACCGCAAGCACGACATGATCATCTCGGGCGGCTTCAACGTGTATCCGACCGAAGTCGAAGCGGCGCTGTACCGCCACGAAGGCGTGCTCGAGGCCTGCGTGGTCGGCGTGCCCGACGACAAGTGGGGCGAGGCCGTGAAGGCCGTGGTCGTGCTGCGTGCCGGCCGTGACGCGCACGCGAACGATCTGGTCGCGCACTGCCGCGCGCAGCTGGCCGACTACAAGCTGCCGCGCTCCATCGATTTCGTCGCCGAGCTGCCGAAGAACGCAAACGGCAAGATCGCCCGCAAGCTCGTGCGCGAGCAGTACTGGCGCGGTGTCGCGCGCCGCGTCAACTGAAGGAATCCGCCATGTTCGATCATCTGCAACGCCCTGAATTCGTCGCGCTGCGCGCGGCCGTGCTGCGCTTCGTCGACGACGAACTGCGCCCGATCGAGCGCGAGCTGCGGCTCGACTCGGAAGACGTGTGGCCGCGCGACGTGCTGCGCCGCGTCTGGCAACGCTCGGCCGCGCTCGGCTTCTATACGGCGAGCCTGCCCGTCGAGATCGGCGGGCAGGGGCTGTCGATCGCCGAGGTGTGCGCGCTGAAGGCCGACCTCGCCGCGAGCGGCGCGGCGCTCGCGCCGCACGTGCTCGGCGAACTCGGCGGGCCGCCGCGCGTCGGCAACATGCTGAAGTACGCGACGCCCGCGCAGCTCGATCGCTATTTCAAGCCGGTGATGCGTGGCGAGAAATCGACGTGCTTCGCGCTGACCGAACCGCACTCGGGCTCGGACGCGATGAGCATCCGCACCACGGCGGTCGAGGACGGCGATGCGCTCGTGATCAACGGCACGAAGCACTACATCAGCGGCGCGCCGTTCGCGGATTTCGCGATCGTGATGTGCGTGACCGATGCGTCCGCGACGCCGCCGCAGATCACGGCCGTGCTGGTCGATCTCGACCTGCCCGGCGTGAGCGTCGAGCACGAGTACGTGCCGATGTCCGGGCAGCACATCGATGCGGACCTCCGCTTCGTCGACGTGCGCGTACCGCGCGAGAACGTGTTCGGCGGGCTGGGCAACGGCTTCCGGCTCGGCATGTCGCGCATCAACGTGAACCGGCTGCTGCATTGCCCAACGATGCTCGGCCTCGCGATGTCGGCGTACCGGGCGTCGCTCGATTACGCACGCACGCGCCGGCAGTTCGGCGGCCCGATCGCGCGGTTCCAGGCGATCCAGCACATGCTCGCCGACATGGCCGCCGCGCTGTGGGCATGCGAAAGCATGATCGCGCATACGGCCGCGCTCGCCGATGCGGGCGCCGACCTGCGGATGACGGCGGCCGCCTGCAAGCTCTACGTGTCGGAGCGCTGTTTCGAGGTCGCGGACAAGGCTGTGCAGATCCACGGCAACGTCGGCGTCACGCGCGGCCATCCGGTCGAGCAGACGTTCCGCAAGCTGCGGATGTTCCGGATCCTGACCGGCACCAGCGAGATCCAGCGCAACACGATCGCGAAGGCGATTCTCGAGCCGGCCGGCGCGGGAGGCGCTGCATGACGGCCCGCGACGACGCACGTGGCGCGTGGCCCGCCGCCGATGGCGATGCCGATGGCCCCGCCTGGTCGTGCCTGCGCGGCGTGCGGATCGTCGATGCCGGCCAGCTGCTGCCCGGCCCGCATGCATGCGCGTTGCTGCGCCAGCTCGGCGCCGACGTGATCAAGGTCGAGCCGCCGGGCGGCGACGCGTTGCGCCAGTTCGGCGCCGACACGTTCGCGCAGTTCAACCGCGGCAAGCGCTCGATCGTGCTTGACCTGAAGACGCCCGACGGCCGCGCACGCTTTCTCGATCTCGTGCGCGACGCCGATGCGGTGGTCGAAGGCAACCGGCCCGGCGTGATGGCGCGGCTCGGGCTCGGCTACGACGTGCTGGCGCATGCGAACCCGCGCGTCGTGCTGTGTTCGATCACCGGCTACGGGCAGGACGGCCCGTATGCGAACCGTCCCGGCCACGACCTGAACTTCCTGGCCGATGCCGGTTACTGGTCGGTGCCCGCGCAGCTGCATGACACCGTCTCGCGGCCACGCGTGCGGCTGGCCGACCACGCGGCCGCGCTGCACGCCGCGCTCGCGCTGGCGGTCGCCGTGATGAGCGCGCGCGAGAGCGGGCGCGGCCAGCATCTCGACGTGTCGATCCACGACGCGATCTTCGCGTGGACCGCACCGGCCGCCTGGGCGCTGCGCACCGGCCGCGATACGCGCGACACGGCGCGCTGGGTGATGCCCGACAACGACCTGTTCGAGACCGCCGACGGCCGGCACATCGTGCTCGCGACGCTCGAGGACAAGTTCTGGGCCGTGTTCGCCGATGCGCTCGGCGACGCGTATCCGGCGCTGCGGGAACCGCGCTTCGCGCAGCGCGAGGGCCGGCAGCGGCATCGGCACGCGCTGGGCGCGTGGCATCGGTCTGCACCGGCGCGTTCCTGCTCGCCGAGGCCGGCTTGCTCGACGGGCGGCGTGCGGTCACGCACTGGGCGCGCTGCGAAGAATTCGCGGCACGCTATCCGAATGTGCGCGT
>NZ_JAAGPC010000251.1:0-9801 GCF_017104595.1 Burkholderia sp. Tr-20390
CCGAGCTGGCCGAGCGCTTCGCGTGCGCCGGTGCCGAGCCGGTCGACGTCGCGCCGCGCCAGCACCGGCGCAAGCCCGGCCCACAACAGGAACGGCAGCAGCACGAGCGCGAGCGGCCAGGCGACCGGATTCGGCAGCCCCGCGTTGACGAGCGACTGCGTGCCGATGATGCTGCGCGTGCGGCCCGCGCAGTTGACGATCACCTGCGTCGCCGGGTTCGGCGCGAGCGCGCGCACGCGCAGCACGAGCTCCGCGCCCGGCACGCTCGTCGACGTCGGGATGTTCATCGTCTGGTATTCGTCGAAACGGCGCGCGTCGACGATCACGACATCGGCCTTCGCGTCGATCAGCGCCTGCACCTCCTGCGCGGACAGCGACGGCGTATGCCGCTCGGCCTCGACCCATTCGCCGAACGACTTGCTCGGCACGTTCACGTCGACGAACAGTTCGCCGCCCGCGGCGAGCCAGCCCGCGAGGCCGCCGTCGAGCAGCCGCACGTCGGTGTAGCCGAGCTGCGCGAGCTTGGCGGCCGCGCGCGGCGCGAGATCCTCGCCGCCGGCTTCGCCGAACACGACGATCGGCGTATCGCGGCGCGGAATCCGCGTCCACGCGTCGAGCTCGAGTTTCGACAGCGGAAAGTTGGCGGCCCACAGCGGGTGGCCCTGCGCGTACGGATCTTCCTCGCGTACGTCGATCAGCGCGATCTCGTCGCGGGCCAGCAGGCGGGCGCGCACGTCCTGGTACGACGCGACGGGAAAGCGGGAGGTGGAGTCGGCGGATTGCGTCACGGTGTCTCTGTCTTGATTGAATGCGTTGAAGTCGGTGAAAAAAGCGGAACGGATGAATCTCGGGCCTGCCGGCGCGTGCCGGCAACCGGCCACCCAGGCGGGCAACTGCATCAGGCGTTCGAATAGCCCGATACGAAAGGCTTCACGGTACCGTCGTCGAGGAACACCGCGCGCTCGACCTTGCCGATGTTCGCGCCGTACACGTGGATGCTGATCGATACCTGATCGTCGAACGCGTTGGTCACGCGATGGACGTCGCCGATGCGCGGCGACACGGCCTCGATTTCGCCCGGCCGCAGCCGCACGGCGTCGCCCGCCGGCTCGGGCCGGCCCGCTGCGTCGAACCGGTACGGCTGCGAGAACTCGCCGCCGCGCAGCATCCCGATCAGCCCCCACACCGTGTGGTTGTGGATCGGCGTCGTCTGGCCCGGCCCCCACACGAAGCTGACGACCGAGAACCGCTCGTCCGGGTCGAGATACAGCAGGTACTGCCGATAGCGCGCGGGGTCGGGCTGCGCGAATGCGTCGGGCAACCAGTCGTCGTGTTCGACGAGCGCGGCGAGCAGCGCGCCGCCCTCGTCGAGGATGCGCGCCTCGTTCGCGCCGGACGCGAGCAACGCGCCCAGACCGTCGACGAACGGCCGCAGCGGCGTCTGATGCAACGAAAGCGTACTCATCGGCTGACTCCTCGAATATGATGCCGAATATGATGGATCGTCATGATGCACCCGAAAGACCATGCAGAACAAACATGAAAATTAGCGATATCGACGCTTTTGCAGCGGTCGTCCGCTGCCAGACCCTGAGCCAGGCCGCGGCCGAGCTCGGGATGACGCAGCCCGCGATCACGCGGCGCGTCCAAAATCTCGAGGAAGCGCTCGGCGTGATCCTGCTCGATCGCAACACCAAGCCGCCGCGCCCGACCGACATCGGCCGACGGGTGTTCGAGCAGTGTCGCGCGATCCTGCGCGAAGTCGATGCGCTGCGCGAGCTGACGGCCGGCGAGCAGCCGCCTGCCGGCGAATTCCGGATCGGGCTCACGCAAGGCCTCGGCGAGCTGATGCTGCCCGCGCTGATCGCCGAACTCGCCGCGCAATGGCCCGCGCTCGCGACGCAGGTCACGACCGCCTGGGGCGGCATGCTCGTCGAGCGCGTCGCCCGGCGCGAACTCGATGCGGCGCTCGTGTTCCTCGCGCGCGAAATGGTGCTGCCGGCGCAGGTCGAAGGCGAACGGCTGCTGGCCACGCGGCTCGTCGCGGTCGGCCGCAAGGGCGACTGGCCGCGCCGCAGCTACCGGCTCGCCGATTGCCACGCGCGTGGCTGGGTGCTCAATCCGGACGGCTGCGGTTTTCGTGCGGGCTTGCGACGCGCGCTCGACGCGCAGGGCCTGCCGATGCCGGTCACGCTCGACACCTACGGCCGCGACCTGCAGCTGCAGAGCGTCGCGAACGGCTTCGGCATCGGGCTGATGCCGCTGCCGCTCGTCGAAGGCAGCCCGCTGCGCGATGCGCTCGACATCGTGCCGCTCGCCGATTTCAAGCCGCAGATCGATCTGTGGTTGCTGCGCCGGCACGATGCGGCCCGCTTCGACGCGCCGCTCGCCGCCGTTGCCGCGCATGCGCGCACCGCGTTCGCGTTGCCGGAGCAGGCACACGGCAAGGCTGCCTGACCGGATCGGGCGGCGTCGCAATCGTCGGAGTCGCGCCGCCCGATTGGCGCCCGCGCCAGCCCGGCTCCCATCACGCATCGTTGCGGCCGCGTTCGGTCGCGTTGACCGGCGCCCCGCTCGTCTCCGTTTCGCCGTTCGTTGCGCGCTTCGTCTCACTCCGGCTCGCCGCTTCGAGCGCCGCGCGCCCCGCCGCCACCGCGATCGCATCGTCCTGCGGCGTATGCACACGGCTGCACAGCACGTCGCGATAGTGACGTTCGAGCGGATTGGCGCGGCTCAACCCGTGATTGCCCGACAGCTTCAACGCCTGCTCGACCACGCGGATCGCGTGCTCGGTCACGGTCCGCTTGACGAGGCCGCTCGTCGTGACCGTCGGCGCATGGCCCGCGTCGGTGCGCGCGATGTGATCGTCGAGCAGCACGCGGTTCGCATGCAGCCAGCCCTCGATTTCGCCGACCGCTTCCTGCACGCGCGGCAGCGTCGCCAGCGGCGCGCCCAGCCCGCTCGGCGCACGCGTCGTCGCGAACCCGACCAGCCAGTCGCGCGACGCACGCGCCACCGCGTCGTACAGGCTGCCGAGCAGCGCGACCATCCACGCCTGCTGGTCGGCCTGCGCGTCGGCATCCGCATGGGTCGCCGCCGACACGGCCCATGCGTCCGGTGCGCGTACGTCGACCGCGTGATCGGCCGGCAGCCGCACGTTGTCGAACACGACCTCATGGCTGCCTGACGCACGCAGGCCGAGGTGATTCCAGCTTTCGATCACGCGGATGCGATCGCCGTCCGCCTCGCGGTCGCGCGGCACGAGAAACACGCCGACCCGCGGCGCCGGTTCATCGGTGCGCGCCCACACGGCCAGCCAGCGCAGCGCCGGAATCCCGGTGCTGTACAGCTTGTGGCCGGACAATCGCCAGCCGTCGCCGTCGCGCCGTGCAATGGTTTCCGGCAGGCCGCCGCGCGACGGCGAGCCGAGCGCGGGCTCGACGCGCAGCGCGTTGATCAGTGCCCCTTCGGTGACCGCGCTGTCGAATACCGCCCGCCGGACCTGCGCCGGCCAGCGGTTGTCGGCGCGACCGAGCGCGCGATGCTGCAGGTAGGTCATCGTCAGCACCAGCGCGGTCGCCGGGTCGGCGCTCGCGACGGCAGCCACGATCCGGCTCGCCTGCGCGAGCGTCGCACCGGCGCCGCCATGCTCGCGCGGCACGACCTGCGCGATCAGCCCCGCGCGATGCAGCCGCGCGAAGTTCTCGTGCGGAAAGCGGCCGTCAGCGTCGTTGCGGGCCGCGTCGGCGGCCAGCTCCGGCGCGAGGCGGTCGAGCAGCGCGGCGACGCGGGCGCCGTCAGCGTCGACATCGTCGGTGGACAGGAGGCGCAGCGAACGCGGCTGCGGCGCGGGCGAGGAAGCGGCAAGGCTGGCGGACATCGAGACGGATTCCCTGGGCAATACGCAAAGTAATACGGACAGGCGGCAATAGCGGCAATCGATCGCCACGCGGCGCGGTTTCTGATGAAGCCGGCGATCCGGAACGCGCGGCGCCGGATTCGCTGGCGCCCGCGCGCCCGATCTTTCACGAGCCCACAGCGTATGCGCAGCGCGCCCCCGCCCAAACCATGCAAATCTGATATTCAATTCGGGATTGATTATTTCCGTTTCGCATGATCCCGGCGTTAACCTGCGCTCCATTCCTGCCCGGCCGTGCGCCGGGACGTCCCTGCACCGGAGACCCAGATGAGCGTCGAATTCATCGGCATGATCCAGAGCCAGAAGCAGTCGGAAATCCATCCGCCGTCCGGCCCCGTCGTCGATCCCGATTACGTGCGCGACTTTGCGCGCGCCCACGAGACGGCCGGCTTCGACCGGATTCTCGTGCCGCACCACTCGACCGGCCCGTCGGCGACGCTGACGATCGCGTTCGCCGCGGCCGCGACCGAGCGCATTCACTTCATGCTCGCGCATCGCCCGGGTTTCACCGCGCCGACGCTCGCCGCGCGGCAGATCGCGACGCTCGACCAGTTCAGCCGCGGCCGGCTCGCCGTGCACTTCATCTCCGGCGGCTCGGACAGCGAACAGCAGCGCGACGGCGATTTCCTCCATCACGACGCACGCTATGCGCGCACCGACGAATACCTCGGCATCCTCCGACGGATCTGGACCGAAGCGCAGCCGTTCGATCACGACGGTGCGCACTACCGGTTCAAGCAGGGCTTTTCGGAAGTGAAGCCGTTCCAGCAGCCGCACGTGCCGATCTATTTCGGCGGCGCATCGGAAGCCGCGCTCGAAGTGGCCGGCAAGCACGCGGACGTCTACGCGCTGTGGGGCGAATCGCTCGACCAGGTGCGCGACCTGACCACGCGCGTGCGCGCCGAAGCCGCGAAGCACGGCCGGCAGGTGCGCTTCTCCGTGTCGTTCCGCCCGATCCTCGCCGCGACCGAGGACGAAGCATGGGCGCGCGCGCATCGCATCCTCGACGAAACGCGCCGGCTGCGCGAAGCGGCCGGCCTCGGCGCCGGCGGCCCGCAGCAGAGCGAAGGTGCGCGCCGCCTGCTCGCCGCGGCCGAACGCGGCTCGCGCGTCGACAAGCGGCTGTGGACCGAGATCGCGAAGCTCACCGGCGCACGCTCGAATTCGACGGCGCTCGTCGGCACGCCCGAACAGGTCGCCGACGCCCTGCTCGACTACTACGACCTCGGCGTCACGACGTTCCTGATCCGCGGCTTCGATCCGCTGGAAGACGCGATCGACTACGGCCGCGAACTGATTCCGCGCGTGCGCAGCGCCGTCGCCGCCCGTGACGCGGCACGCCGCGCAGCCTGAGCCCAACGAAGCCTATTGGAGCCATCCGCCATCATGTCCGCCGTCCTTGCCTCGCCCGTCCGCACCGCATCGGGTCTCGAACTCGCCGAAGCGCCGCGCCAGCATTTCTGGTTCGATCCGCCGGCACCGCGCATCGACGTCGCCGCCGAGCGCCGTCACCGTCAGGAACGGCTCGCGGGCGCATTCCGCCTGTTCGCCCGCTTCGGCTTCGCACAGGGGCTCGCCGGCCACATCACCGCACGCGACCCCGAGCTGCCGGACCACTTCTGGGTGAACCCGCTCGGCGTGCATTTCTCGCAGATCAAGGTGTCCGACCTGCTGCTCGTCAACGCACGCGGCGAAACCGCGATCGGCACGCGGCCGCTGAACAAGGCCGCGTTCGCGATCCATGCGGCGATCCACGAAGCGCATCCGCACATCGTCGCCGCCGCGCATACGCACTCGACGTACGGCAAGGCGTGGTCGACGCTCGGCCGCCCGCTCGATCCGCTCACGCAGGACGCCTGCGTGTTCTACGAAGACCACGCGCTATTCGACGACTTCACGGGGATGGTCGTCGACACGAGCGAAGGCGCACGGATCGCGGACGCGCTCGCGAAGCCGGACGGCACCACGCACAAGGGCGTGATCCTGAAGAACCACGGAATCCTGAGCGCCGGCCCGACGGTCGAGGCCGCCGCCTGGTGGTACATCGCGCTCGACAACGCCGCGCACACGCAATTGCTGGCGGAAGCGGCCGGCACGCCGCAGCCGATCGATCACGCCACCGCGCGCCACACGCACGGGCAGATCGGCGGCCCCGAGGGCGCGCTGCATGCATTCGACAGCCTGTTCGCGCGCGTCGTGGCCGACGAACCCGACCTGCTCGACTGAGCACCCTTCCGCACGACCGGAGACCAGCCCTCATGACCCGAACCACCGCACCCGCGCCCGTGCCCGCCGACGCGCAGGACGACAAGCGCCGCAAGCTGCTGCGCGCCGCCGGCGCCGTCGCGCTCGCCGCGCCCGCGATCACGCTGGGCCGCAAGGCCTGGTCCGCGCCGCCGCTGAAGAAGCTCACGTTCGCGTGGAACCAGAACGCGTTCTGCCTGACGCCGATCGTCGTCGCGCAGGAGCGCGGCTTCTTCGAGAAGAACGGCCTGAAGGTCGATCTGATCAACTACAGCGGCTCGACCGACCAGCTGCTCGAATCGATCGCGACCGGCAAGGCCGACGCGGCAGTCGGGATGATTCACCGCTGGCTGAAGCCGCTCGAAGCCGGTTTCGACGTGAAGATCATCGGCAGCTCGCACGGCGGCTGCGTGCGGCTCGTCGGCGCGAAGGCGGCCGGCGTGACGACGCTGCAGGCGCTGAAGGGCAAGACGGTCGGCGTCAGCGACCTGGCTGCGCCCGGCAAGCATTTCTTCTCGATCCTGCTCGCGAAGAACGGGATCGATCCCGAACGCGACATCACGTGGCGGCAGTATCCGGCCGACCTGCTCGGCGTGGCGGTCGACAAGGGCGAGATCCACGCGATCGCCGACGGCGACCCGAACCTCTATCTGCTCGAGAAGCGCAGCAACGGCGCATACACCGAACTGGCGACGAACCTGTCCGGCGAATACGCGCGCAAGGTGTGCTGCGTGATCGGCGCGCGCGGCGACCTCGTGCGCAACGACCGGCCGGCGGCCGCCGCGCTCGCACGCTCGATCGTGCAGGCCACCGAGTTCACGCACGACAACCCGAACGAAGCCGCGAAGGTGTTTGCGAAGTATTCGCCGAAGATCAACCCCGAGGACCTGCGCAAGCTCTACGCGACGCTCACCTACAACCACCACCCGACCAACGTCGACCTGCAGCAGGAAATCGCGTTCTACGCGGACGACTTCCGCCGCATCAGCGTGCTGAAGAAGAGCACCGACCCGCAGCGCTTCGCGCAGCAGGTCTATGCGAACGTGCTGGGGTGACGCGATGTCGACGATCGAACACGCGCCCGCCGCACGCTCCGCGTCAGCCGGTTCAAGCGCCTCAGGCGCTTCAGGCGCCAGTACCGCCGCATCGTCGGCACGCGTCGCCTGCACGGCGTGCGAAGCCACGCTGGCCGCCGAAGCCCGCCGCGCGCGCACCTGGCCGACCGGCATCGCCGCCGCGCTCGCATGGGGCGTGCTCGGCGCCCTCACGCGACTGTGGCCGAACCGCGTCGTCGGTTTCAGCGACTGGGCGTACACCGACGAATTCGCCGTCGGCGCGTGGACGATCGCCGCGCTGTTGCTGGTCGCCGCGACGCTCGGCCATCTCGTCCCCACGACACGCACGCGGCTCGCGCGCGTGCGCCCGGCCGGCCCATGGCTCGTCGCGCTGCCGCTCGTGCTCGCCGCGTGGGAAATCGTCACCGCGAAAACCGGCTGGCTGCCGACCCCGTTCTTCGCGCCGCCGCAGGCGCTGATCGAGGTCTACGTCGACGACTGGCCACGCCTGCTGGGCAGCGCCGGCAACACGCTGAAGCTGCTCGCGCTCGGCTTTGCGTACGGCGTCGCGGTCGGTTTCGCAGTCGGCGTGTCGATTGGCTGGTCGCGCCGGATCGGCTACTGGGTGCATCCGGTGCTGCGCGTGCTCGGCCCCGTGCCGGCCACCGCGCTGCTGCCGCTCACGTTCTACTTCTTCCCGTCGAGCTATTCGGCGGCCGCGTTTCTGATCGCGCTCGCAACCGGCTTCCCGGTCGCGGTGCTCACGTGGTCGGGCGTCGCGAGCGTCAACAAGCAGTATTACGACGTCGCGCGCACGCTCGGCGCGAACGCGCGCTTCCTCGTGCTGCGCGTCGCGATTCCGGCCGCGCTGCCGCACGTGTTCGTCGGCATCTTCATGGGGCTGAGCGCGTCGTTCACGGTGCTGGTCGTCGCCGAGATGATGGGCGTCAAGTCGGGGCTCGGCTGGTACCTGAGCTGGGCGCAGGGCTGGGCATCGTACGTGAACATGTATGCGGCGCTGATCGTGATGGCGCTGCTGTTTTCCGGGCTGATCGCGCTGCTGTTCGCGGTGCGCGACCGCGTGCTCGCCTGGCAGAAAGGAACCGTCAAATGGTGAGCGCCGCCGTACTCGAATCGTCCGTTGCATCGTCCGTTGCCGCTGTGCCCGCCGTCACGGCGGCGCGCGGCGCGCGCATCGACATCCGCCGCGTGAGCCATGCGCTCGACGGCCCCGGCGGCGCGCTGCCGGTGCTCGACGACGTCACGCTGTCGGTCGCGGCCGGCGAATTCGTCGCGCTGCTCGGCCCGAGCGGCTGCGGAAAATCGACGCTGCTGCGCCTCGTCGCGGGCCTCGACGCCGCGCGGCAAGGCACGATCGCGCAGGACGGCGTGCCGATCGAACAACCCGATCCGTCGCGCATCGTCGTGTTCCAGGACCCGACGCTGTACCCGTGGCGGCGCGTGCGCGCGAACGTCGCACTCGGCCTCGAGGCGCGCGGCGTGGCGCGTGCGTCGCAGCATCGTGTCGACGATGCGCTCGCGCGCGTCGGGCTGCAGGAATTCTCGAACGTGTTCCCGCATCAGTTGTCCGGCGGGATGGCGCAGCGGGTCGCGCTGGCCCGTGCGCTCGTCAACGATCCGCGCCTGCTGATTCTCGACGAGCCGCTCGGCAAGCTCGATTCGCTGACGCGGCTCACGATGCAGGCCGAACTCACCGCACTGTGGCAACGCGACGGCTTCTCCGCGCTGCTCGTCACGCACGATGTCGAGGAAGCGCTGTTCCTCGCGCAGCGCGTGATCGTGTTCGGGCCGCGCCCCGCACGGATCGTCGCCGAGTTGCACGTCGACCTGCCCTACCCGCGCCATCGCGGCGACCCGCGCCTCGCCGAATTGCGTCACGACGCGCTGCGGCATCTCGGGCTCGATGCGAGCTGGTAGATGCGCGGTGCCGTTCGACGATGGGCCGCCGCGCGGCGAGACCGTAGCCGATGAACGCGCCGACGTTCGCCGACTGGGCGCTCCTGTTTCTGCAAGGGCTGTATCGCGCGCAAATCGCGCTGGCGCGCGTGCTGCATGCGATCGGGCTGACAGGCGACGCCGATGGTCAAGCCGCGTGGCCATGGGCCCATCGCATCGCGCTCGAAACGCTGCGCATCGACGCGGGACTCACGCGGCAACTTGCGTTCGCCGTGGCGGCAACGGCGCTGGCGGTCGTACTCGGCGGCATCGCGCTGGCGTCGCGCAAGTGGCGTGTCGTATCGGCAGTCGCCGCGCTGGCCGTTGCATGGTTCGCGCCGTGGCCGCCGTCGTCGCTGTGGCTCTCGCCTGCCGTACCGACGAGTTTCCAGCGCGATCCCGCGCCGTTTTCCGTATCGAACGTGATGCGCGGCGCGCACCTGTATGCGCAGCACTGCGCGGCGTGCCACGGCGCGGACGGACGCGGCGAAGGGCCGCTCGCGGCCACGCTCCCGCACTGGCCGCCGACCTTCGCCGGCGCGCTGCTCGCCCGACGTCTGGACGGCGAGCTGTTCTGGCGCGTGCGCCACGGCACGCGCGACGAACACGGCGCATCGACGATGCCCG
>NZ_JAAGPC010000252.1:0-9151 GCF_017104595.1 Burkholderia sp. Tr-20390
TGCGCGGTGTGCGGCGTGGGGTTTGCGTTCGCCGGCGCGGCCGCCGTCTTCGGGCTCACGGCCGGACGCGGAGCCGGCGCGGCGGCATTGACGCGCCCGCGCGCCGAGCGAGCGGGACGCAGGCCCGAAAAGCAGAACGCCCCGCCCTCTTGAGAGGAACGGGGCGTTCGGTACGCCGGTGTCAGCGCGAAATCAGTGACGGACCAGCGCCATCATCGCGCCGAAGCCGACGAAGAGCCCGCCCGTCAGCCGGTTGAAGATCTTCGCCACGCTCTGGCTCTTCAGCGTCGCGCCGATGCGCGTGCCGAACGACGCGTAGACGAGATACCAGCTCACCTCGATCACCGCGAACGTGACGACGAGAATGCCGAACTGCGGCAGCGTCGGCTCGGCCGCGTTGATGAACTGCGGCAGCAGCGCAGCCGCGAACAGGATCGCCTTCGGGTTGCTGCCCGCGACCAGGAAGCCGTTGCGGAACAGCGTCCCGCGCGATGCCGGCGCGGCCTGGCGCGACACGGTGTCGACGTCGGCGGCAGGTTGCTCGTCATCGACGCGTGCGCGCCATGCCTTCACGCCGAGGTAGATCAGGTAGGCCGCGCCCGCGAAGCGCAACGTGTTGAACATCGCCGGCCAGGCTTCGAGCACCGCACCGAGGCCCGCCGCCGACACCGACAGCATCAGCACCAGCGCGGTGAGGCAGCCGGCCATCGTCCACGTCGAACGCCGCAGCCCGTGCCGCGCGCCGTGCGTCATCACCAGCAGCATGTTCGGGCCCGGAATCGCCGACACGACGAACACCGTCGCCACGAAAAGCCACCACGTATGCAAGTTCATGCCCGCCTCTGCGTCGATGTAAGGGAAAACAAAACGTCGATTATGCCGGTGTGCCGGACTTCTGTCGCGCGACGGCTCAGCGGCCCGCGCGGCGCAGCGCGACTTCGCCGAGCACCGCGAAATCCTGCTCGCCGCCGCCGTGCGCCAGCGCGTCGAGCAGGTTGTCGCGCACGACGCTCGCCACCGGCAGCGGCACCGACACGGCGTCGCCGGCTTCCAGCGCAAGGCGAACGTCCTTCAGCCCGAGGCGCGCCTTGAAGCGCGCGGGCTCGTAGCGCCGCTCGGCGATCATCGAGCCGTAGCCTTCGTAGACGGGGCCCGGAAACACGCTGCCGGTGATCACGTCGAGGAAGTCGCGCATCGCGACGCCGTGCGCGCCCAGCAAGGCAGACGCTTCGCCGAGCGTCTCGATCGCCGACGCGAGCGTGAAGTTCGCGGCGATCTTCGCGACGTTCGCGTGCTGCGGCAACGACCCGAACCGCCAGGTCTTCTGGCCGATCGCGTCGAACAGCGGCTGCACGCGGTCGATCGCCTCGGCCGGGCCGCCCGCCATGATCGTCAGGCGCGCGGCGGCCGCGACGTCCGGCCGGCCCATCACCGGCGCGGCGACATAATGGATGCCGCGCGATGCATGCGCGTGCGCGAGCGATTCGGCCAGCGCGACCGACACCGTCGCCATGTTCACGTGGATCAGGCCGCGCGGCGCCTGGGCGAGCAGCGCGTCGTCGAAGATCGCGCGCGCCGCGGCGTCGTCGGCCAGCATCGAGAACACCGCGTCGCCGCGAAACGCGTCGGCCGGCGTGTCGACGATCTGCGCGCCGACGGCCGCGAGCGGCTCGGCGCGCTCGCGCGACCGGTTCCAGACGCGCACCGTGTGCCCGGCCTTCAGCAGGTTCGTCGCGATTGCCTGCCCCATTTCACCCAGCCCGATAAATCCGAGATCCATTTCCCGCTCCTTCGCTCCGTGAAGCGGGGAGTTAAACACAGATGCGTGGCGCCTGCAGGGCACGCGGCCGGCCAGGCGCGGTGCCATACTGCCCGCATGGCGACCGCGACCTTCCGCTTCCACGACGAACTGAACGCCTTTCTCCCGCGCGCCCAGCGCGACCGCGCGTTCGGGCACGCATGTGCGCGCGACGCGACGGTGAAGCACGCGATCGAGGCGCTCGGCGTCCCGCATACCGAAATCGGCCGGCTGTGCGTGAACGATGCGCCGGCCGCGCTCGACCGGCCGCTCGACGACGGCGACCGGGTCGAGGCTTTTCCGGAACGCGCACGGCCGGCTGCCGTGAACGGGGCCACCGCGCCGCCGCCCGCGCAATGGCGCTTCGTCGCCGACGCGCATCTCGGCGGCCTCGCGCAACTGCTGCGCCTCGCGGGCTTCGACACCTGCTATGACAACCACTACCGCGACGACGAGCTCGCGGCGCTCGCCGCGCGAGAGGGCCGGATCGTGTTGACCCGCGACCGCGAGCTGCTCAAGCGGCGCGCGGTCGCGCGCGGCTGCTACCTGCACGCGCTGCAGCCGGCCGACCAGCTGCGCGAACTGTTCGAACGGCTCGATCTCGCGCCGCACATGCGGCCATTCCGGCTGTGCCTGCGCTGCAATGCGCCGCTGCATCCGCTCGACGCGGCCGCTGCCGCGCCACGCGTGCCGGCCGGCGTCCGGCTGCGGCACCGGCGCTTCGCCGCGTGCGACGTGTGCCGGCGCGTGTTCTGGGAAGGCTCGCACTGGCGGCGCATGCGCACGGTGGTCGACGCGATGCGCGCGCCGCCGCCGGCCGATGAACACGAGGCCTGAAAAAAACAAAACCCCGCATGCGTGAACATGCGGGGTCTCGCGACTGGCGGCCGGCGGTGCCGGCCGCAGCGCAACGCGCTTCTTAGTTCTGCGCGCCTGCGTCGTTCGTGCCGGCGGCCGATGCGGCTTCGGCCTTCGCCTTGCCCTTGGCCGAGCCGTGGCGCTTCAGCTGGTGCTTCGGCTTGCTGTGATCCTTCTTGGCCGGTGCCGGAGCGGCTGCCGACGTGTCGGCTGCCGGCGCGGACGCCTGTGCGAATGCCGAAACCGATGCGAGTGCGAATGCTGCGGCGATGATCGAAGCGAGCGTCTTCTTCATTGTTCTTCCTTTAGCGGAGAAAAAATCAAACGTACCGGTCAGTAAAGATGCGAGGCATTCGCATCGGAGCCCCAGGCCGCAAGGCCGGCTTTCGCCGTGCCGTCGCGACAAAACCTGACGCACTGGTTCCATAACGCACCGTGTTCGCGGCAAGTTGACACGTTGCTTGCGCCCCTCGGGTTTCCCCGGGGGAGCACGCGTATCCCCGGGGCGGTGCCCCGTCCGGCGGCCGCCGCGGCGGCGCTGCAAACCGGCTCGCGCACCGTCGGGGCGACGCTTATACTGGCGTCCATCCGTCCCTTTCCCCGGAAACCGGATCGCGGCCGGTCGCCAGACCGCCGCCGTCTCGAGGCGCTCAAATTGCCCGATCACAATCTGGACAAACTGAAAATCGACCGGCGTCCGCTCGCCCCGGCGCCCCGTCGTCGCCGGTGGCTCCGCTATGCGGTGGCCGCCGCGCTCGTCATCGGCGCGATCGCCGCCGGCCTCGCACTCACCGGCCGGCCGGCCGTCGAAACCACCGCCGTCACGTCCGCCTACCCGTACCAGAACGACACGCAGCTCAATGCGACCGGCTACGTCGTGCCGCAGCGCAAGGCCGCGGTCGCGTCGAAGGGCCAGGGGCGCGTCGAATGGCTCGGCGTGCTCGAAGGCACGCGCGTGAAGCAGGACGAGATCATCGCGCGGCTCGAAAGCAACGACGTGCGAGCATCGCTCGCGCAGGCGCGCGCGCAGGTTCAGGTGTCCCGCGCGAACCTCGGCGTCGCGCAGGCGGAACTGAAGGATGCGGAGATCGCGTTGCGCCGCACGTCCGCGCTCGCGCCCAAGGGCGCCGTGCCGGCCGCGCAGCTCGACACCGACACGGCCCGCGTGAACAAGGCGCGCGCGACGCTCAACAGCGACCAGGCCGCGATCGCATCGGCCGAGGCCAACGCACAGGCCGCGCAGGTGGCAGTCGACCAGACGGTGATCCGCGCGCCGTTCGACGGCATCGTGCTCGCGAAGCACGCGAACGTCGGCGACAACATCACGCCGTTCTCGTCCGCGTCGGACAGCAAGGGCGCGGTCGTGACGATCGCCGACATGGACACGCTCGAGGTCGAGGCCGACGTCGCCGAATCGAACATCGCGAAGATCCGCGCCGAGCAGCCGTGCGAGATCCAGCTCGACGCGCTGCCCGACATGCGCTTCGCGGGCCGCGTGTCGCGCATCGTGCCGACCGTCGACCGCTCGAAGGCCACCGTGCTCGTGAAGGTGCGCTTCGTCGACCGCGACGACCGCGTGCTGCCCGACATGAGCGCGAAGATCGCGTTCCTGTCGAAGCCCGTGTCGGCACAGGACCGGCAGCCGGTGACGGCCGTGCAGGCCAGCGCGGTCGTGGAGCGCGACGGGCGGCCGGTCGTGTTCGTCGTGAAGGACGACGCCGTGCACGCCGTGCCCGTGACGCGCGGCATGCGGATTGGTGAGCTCGTCGCGCTCGCCGGCGTGAAGCCCGGCGACACCGTCGTGCTCGCGCCGGGTGCGAAGCTGAAGGACGGCGCGAAAGTGACCGTCGCGAAGAAGTAGCGCACGCGTGAACGACGCCCCGCCGCCCCTCGTCGAGATCAGCCACGTCGCGAAGTCGTACCGGCGCGGCAACCAGATCGTGCCCGTGCTGACCGACATCACGCTCGATATCCGCGAAGGCGACTTCGTCGCGCTGATGGGGCCGTCCGGCTCCGGCAAGAGCACGCTGCTGAACCTGGTGGCCGGCATCGACCGGCCCGACAGCGGCGAGCTGCGCGTGGGCGGGCTCGACATCTCGCTGCTCGCGGAGGCGCAACTGGCCGAATGGCGCGCGGCGAACGTCGGCTTCATCTTCCAGTTCTACAACCTGATGCCGGTGCTCACCGCGTTCGAGAACGTCGAGCTGCCGCTGATGCTCACGCACCTGTCGCGCCGCGAGCGGCGCGAGCGCGTCGAGCTCGTGCTCGACATGGTGAACCTCGGCGACCGGACGAGCCATTACCCGTCCGAGCTGTCGGGCGGCCAGCAGCAGCGTGTCGCGATCGCGCGCGCGCTGATCACCGATCCGGTGCTGATCGTCGCCGACGAGCCGACCGGCGACCTCGACCGCACGTCGGCCACCGACGTGCTCGCGATGCTGCAGCGGATGAACGCCGAGCTCGGCAAGACGATCATCATGGTGACCCACGACGCGCATGCGGCCGGCGCCGCGCGCTCGCTCGTGCATCTGGAAAAAGGGGAGCTGATCGATGGGCACGCCGGCTGACCGGCTGCGGGAGCGCGCGCAATGTACGTGCTGAAGCTGATCGCGCGCAATGCGATGCGGCACCGGCTGCGCACGCTGCTGACCGTGCTCGGGCTTACCATCGCCGTGCTCGCGTTCGGGCTGCTGCATACCGTGGTCGACGCGTGGTACGCGGGCGCGGCCGCCGCGTCCAGCGGGCGGCTCGTCACGCGCAACGCGATCTCGCTCGTGTTTCCGCTGCCTGTCAGCTACGAGAACCGGATCCGCGGCGTCGAAGGCGTGACGGCCGTGGTCCGCTCGAACTGGTTCGGCGGCATCTACCGCGACCCGAAGAACTTCTTCGCGAGCTTCGCGGTATCGGACAACTATCTCGACCTGTACCCGGAATTCATCATCCCGGCGCAGCAGCGCGCCGACTACGATCGCGACCGCCGCGGCTGCCTCGTCGGTCGCCAGCTCGCGACGCAGTTCGGCTTCAAGATCGGCGACGTGATCCCGCTGAAGGGCACGATCTACCCGGGCACGTGGGATTTCGTCGTGCGCGGCATCCTGGACGGCCGCGACGACTCGACGATCACGCGGCAGTTGGTGTTCCACTGGGAATACCTGAACGAGACGGTGCGCCAGCGCACGCCGAAGCAGGCCGACCAGGTCGGCGTGTTCGTGCTCGGCGTTGCTAATCCCGACGACGGCGCGTCGATCGCGCGCCACGTCGACGCGGTGTTCAAGAACTCGCTCGCCGAGACGCTGACCGAAACCGAGCAGGCGTTCCAGCTCGGCTTCGTCGCGATGTCGAACCAGATCATCGCGGCGATCCGCCTCGTGTCGTACGTGGTGATCCTGATCATCATGGCCGTGATGGCCAACGCGATGGCGATGAGCGCGCGCGAGCGCACGGCCGAATACGCGACGCTGAAGGCGCTCGGCTTCGGCCCCGGCTTCCTCGCGCTGATCGTGTTCGGCGAATCGGTCGTGATCGCGGTGGCCGGCGGCGGGCTCGGGATCCTCGCGACGCCGCCCGCCGCGAGCCTCTTCAAGCAGGCGGCCGGCGGCATCTTCCCGGTGTTCAAGGTGTCGACCGAGACGGTCGTGCTGCAAGCCGCGTGCTCGGTCGCGGTCGGCTTCGCGGCGGCGATCGTGCCGGCGTGGCAGGCGGCGCGCGTGCGCGTCGTCGAAGGCCTCCGGGCAATCGGTTAGGTTGGCACATGGCGATCCCGCTCAACTACATCGCGCGCAACCTGTGGACCCGACGGCTCACCACCGCGCTGACCGCCGGCGGGATGGCGCTCGTGATCTTCGTGTTCGCGACCGTGCAGATGCTCGACGCCGGGCTCACGAAGACGCTCGTGTCGACCGGCGAACCCGACAACGCGGTGGTGATCCGCAAGGGTGCCGAAACCGAGATCCAGAGCTCGATCGACCACCAGCAGGCCAATGCGCTCGAGATGCATCCGGCCGTCGCGCTCGGCCCCGACGGCCGGCCGCTCGTGTCGAAGGAAGCGGTCGTGCTGATCTCGCTGGTGAAGACCTCGACCGGCAAGCCGTCGAACGTCGTGATCCGCGGCGTGTCGCCGGCCGGCCTCGCGCTGCGCCCGCACGTGAAGCTCGTCGCCGGCCGCATGTTCGCGCCCGGCTCGTCGGAAATCATCGTCGGCAGCGCGATCGCGAAAGGCTTCAGCGGCACGCAACTCGGCGACAGCCTGCATTTCGCGCAGCGCGACTGGACCATCGTCGGCATCTTCGACGCGGGCGGCAGCGGCTTCGATTCGGAGATCTGGGGCGACGTCGACCAGCTGATGCAGTCGTTCCGGCGCACCAGCTATTCGTCGATGGTGCTGCGCATCCCGAGCGCCGACGGCTTCGCGCGTTTCAAGGCCGACATCGACGTCGACCCGCGCCTCACCGACGAGGCGAAACGCGAACAGACCTTCTACGGCGACCAGTCGAAGGCGCTGTCGACGTTCATCAACATCCTCGGCATCACGCTGTCGACGATCTTCTCGATCGCCGCGATGATCGGCGCGATGATCACGATGTATGCGTCGGTCGCGAACCGCGTCGCCGAGATCGGCACGCTGCGCGCGCTCGGCTTCAAGCGCACGAACGTGCTCGCCGCGTTCCTGCTGGAAGCGCTGCTGCTCGGCTTCGTCGGCGGTGTCGCGGGGCTCGCGTGCGCGTCGCTGATGCAGTTCGCGTCGTTCTCGACGACCAACTTTCAAACCTTCGCCGACCTGTCGTTCCGCTTCGTGCTGACGCCCGCGATCGTCGTGAAGACGCTGCTGTTCTCGCTGGTGATGGGGCTCGTCGGCGGGTTCCTGCCGGCGATGCGCGCCGCGCGGCTGAAGATCGTCGACGCGCTGCGCGCGCAGTGACGCGCGCCGCCGCTCACGTTCAACGTTCGCGCGGCACCCACGCACCGTGGAACCCAGCCGGCACGCGGCGCGGCAGGTGCACGGTGGCAACCGGCCCCGCATCGATTGCGCGCGCATCGAGGATCACGACGTCGCTCGTATCGGTCGCCGCCCGGTAGACCATCACCAGCAGCCAGCCGTCGTCCTCGTTCGCGCCGCCCGGGCGCGGCACGAACACCGGCTCGCTGTTCTGGTCGCCGGGCGGCACCGCGTAGTGCATCGTCGTGCCGCTCGCGTGGTCGAAGCGCATCACGCCGCGCATTTCCACAGGGTTCGGCTGCTCGACCGCATACAGGTAGCGGTAGCGGCGCCCCGTCCGGCTTTCGTTGATGCGCGGCATCTCGATGCCGCCGTCGGCGAGCGGCCCTTCGTCGATCAGCCCGTTCGCCGTATCGATCACGTAGCGCCACAGCTCGCCGACCGGGTTGTCGGCGAAGCGGCCCGTGCCCGCGTCGAGCCGCAGGAACGACGGATAGCGTACCGCATCGAGCACGATGCACGACGCGTCGCAGTCGTACGCGTTCACGACGTGCAAGATGAAGCACGGCTCGACGTCGAACCAGCGCACCGCGCCGCCGTGGCGCGGGATCACGCCGATGCGCGCGGGCCGGTCGTCGTGCCAGCGCAGCGGCATCCGGTGGCCGTGCTTCAGCAGCGAAAAGTCGTAGCCGACGTTCAGGTCGAGCAGCAGGCTGCGGGTTTCGGTGATCGCGAGGTCGTGCATCATCGACGGCGCGTTCAGCGCGATCTCGAGATCGACGCGCTGCACGCCCTGCGCATCGGCGACACCGTAGCGCAGCCACGGTGCGCGCCAGTCCGCGCGGAACGCAATCAGCTCGCCGGTCACCGGATCGACCTTCGGATGCGCGGTCATCCCGCCGCCGAGGCCCGCGTGCCGCGCCGGCACACCGAGCGAATCGAGCGCGGCCGTGATCGCGAACGGCGCGCCGCCCTCCGCCAGCGCGAGCAACTCGCCGGCATGCTGCAGCACGTTCACGTTCGGGTTGGTGTCGGGCAGCTGCGATGCCGCTTCAGGCGCATGCACCGCCGCCCAGCGCTGCGTGCGCGCCCAGCGGTTCCGGTAGCCGGTCGCGCGGCCGCCTTCGAACGCGATCGCGTGCAGCATCGCGGCTTCCGGCCACCACGACAGCATATCGTTTCCTTCGAAACGGCCACCCGGCGGATTCGGGCCATTGCGCAGCAACGTGCCGGCGAGCTCGTGCGGGATCGTGCCGGTCACGCGCAGATCGACGAGATCGGCCTCGTCGGCAACCGGCGCGATCGCGCCGCGATTCAGATCGAATGCGGTCATGGCGTCCGATGCTCCTGTCAGCAGTCTTCGGTGGACGGCGGCAGTTCGCCGCGTGCCAGCGCGAGCGCATGGTCGCGCACGTCGTCCGGCCAGCCGGCGATCAGCTCGGCGACGCGTGTCAGGTCGTTCGCATACAGCGCGCGCGCGGCCTCCTCGAAGCCGGGCAGGTCGCCCGCCATCGCCGACATGAAGTGGTACGCGCGCGCCTGCGCATCGCGTCGCCGGT
>NZ_JAAGPC010000253.1:0-234 GCF_017104595.1 Burkholderia sp. Tr-20390
TAAAAAAAAAAAAAAAAAAAAAAAAAAAAAAGAAATAAACTCTACCTCAAGTCATCATATCTATTCCACAACAGTCACTCATAGACTGTGCTGCTACACTCACGCATCATCTGTACCTTGACCACTCCTCCACAATACCCACTGACCATATGCCACTCTGTACACTTGTGTAGTCGCCCAACACGTCAGTTGATCATCTACTCGTCTCCATACTTCATACCCGTCTCTAATGCA
>NZ_JAAGPC010000025.1:0-71367 GCF_017104595.1 Burkholderia sp. Tr-20390
CGTCGGCGAACGTGAAGGCCGGCAGCCTGCAGCTCGATGCCGGGAAAGACCTCATTCTCGATACGGGGACGAAGACGAACACGCGGGTGAGCCGCGACGGCGCGACGAGCGTGGTGACCACGCTCGGACCGACCGCGAAACTCGACGTGGCGGGCGATGCGTCGATCACGACGGGCGGCAACTTCCAGCAGAACGCGGGCAACCTGTCGGTCGGTGGCAATCTCGGCATGAATGTCGGCGGTAACTGGGATCTCGGCGCGGTGCAGACCGGCGAGCACAAGATCGTGCAGCGGGCGAACGGCGTGTCGAATACCGACATCAACAAGGTCACTGGCAGCTCGGTGACAGTCGGTGGGCAATCGAATGTCGTTGTTGGGGGCGACCTGACGGCGAAGGGTGCACAGATCGACCTTGGTCAGGGCGGCACGCTGGCTGCCAAGGGCAACGTGACACTCGGCGCGGCGAGCGCGACGTCGACCGTGAACAGCAACAGTTCGGGCAGCGACAGTCACGGCAGCTATGCGGAAACGCTGCACACGGCGGATCAGGCGCTGACCGGGACGGTACTCAAAGGCGGCGACACGGTCAATATCGTGTCGGGCAAGGACATAACGCTCTCCGGCAGCGCGATCAGTCTCGACAAGGGCAACGCAAACCTGCTGGCGGCCGGTGATGTGAACGTCGGCGCGGAAACTGAAACGCACGAGTTGAACTCGCACGAAACGCATAGCCACAGCAATGTGGTGAGCGGGGCGAAGGTCGCAAGCGGAATCGACCAGACAGCGACTTATAGCCAGGGCAGCACGATTTCGGCGGATGGCGTGACGGTCACGAGCGGCCGGGACATCAACGTGACGGGCAGCAATATCGTCGGTACAAACGATGTGTCGCTGTCGGCTGCGAGGGACGTGAATATCAAGACCTCGCAGGACACGGTCCAATCGTCGACCTATTTCGACAAGAAGGAAACCGGCCTCATGTCGAACGGTGGTCTGTCGGTATCGGTCGGCTCTCGTTCGAACTCCGACAAGCAGCAGTCTTCATCGGTCACGAACAATGGAAGTGCGATCGGTGCGCTGAACGGCAATCTCACGGTGAGTGCGGGTAACGATCTACACGCGACCGGCAGCATCCTGCATGCGGGCAACGACGTGAATCTTGCCGGCAAGACCGTGAAGATCGACGCCGCGACGGATACATCCAGCTTCGCGGAGCAGCAGCAGTTCCGTCAGGCCGGCGTGACGGTGGGCGTGACGAATCCGGTCGTGGCGGCAGTGCAGACTGGTCGGCAGATGTCGAACGCTGCGCAAAGCGTGGGTGGCGATCCGCGCTTGATTGCGCTGGCAGCGGCCACGACGGGCCTTGCGGCGAAGAATACCTATGACTCGCTGAAGCAAATGGGCGGGGACCCGGTGAACGCTGCGAAAAGCGTCGGGATCAACGTGTCGGTCGGCGCGAGCAAGAGCGACAGTCAAATGCAGGCACAGTCGAGCACGGCAGTGGGAAGTACCGTGTCAGCGGGTCGCAACGTAACGATCGCCGCTGCTGGCGCCGGCAAGGACAGCAATATCGACGTGATCGGCAGCACGATTTCTGCGGGCAACAACGCGAAGTTGGCCGCCGAAGGCAATGTGAACCTGCAGGCCGCGGAAAGCACCAGTAGTCAGCACAGTACGAACAGCGGGGCGAGTGCCTCGGTGGGCGTGTCGTTCACCGTCGGCGCGAAGACCGGTGTCGCGCTCACGGCGGGCGTTGCCGGGAATCGCGGTAACGCGGACGGCGATTCGTCGACATGGACGAATACTCATGTGGCGGCTGGCAACCAGCTCACGATCCAGTCAGGCGGTGATACGAATTTGAAGGGCGCAGTCGCGTCGGGCAAGCAGGTGGTCGCCGATGTTGGCGGAAACCTGAACATCGAGAGTCTGCAAGACAAGGATCATTTTGATTCGAAGCAACAAAACGCCGGGGTGTCGGTAAGCGTTTGTCCGCCGCCCTGTGTGTCGAGCGTGGCGGGCAGCGTTGGCCAGACGAAGATGAACAGCGACTACGCCAGCGTGATCGAGCAATCGGGGATCAAGGCGGGCGATGGCGGCTTCCAGGTCGACGTGAAGGGCAACACCGATCTCAAGGGCGGTGTGATCGCGAGCAGTGACAAGGCGGTGCAGGACAACCTGAACACACTGACAACCGGCACCCTCACCCATAGCGATATCGAGAACCATGCTTCGTACGATGCCTCCTCGATCGGACTCTCGGGCGGCTATGGCGGCGCCATCGGCAAGGACCAGAAAGGCACGGCGGATAACGTGAATCCGGTACCGGGGACCAGTGTGCCGAACAAGGGTGGGATATCGGTTGCGCCGCCGGTGGTGCTGGGCGCATCGGGTGATGCAAGCTCGGCGACCAAGAGCGGTGTGAGCGGTGGGGCGCTCACTATTACCGATGGCGCGAAGCAACAGCAGCTGACGGGTGAGACTGCCGCCGAGGCGGTTGCGAATGTCAATCGGGACACGTCGAACACGAGCGGCGCGCTTGCACCGATCTTCGACAAGGACAAGATTCAGGCCGGTTTCGACATCACGAGCCAGTTCATCAATCAGGCTGGGACCTTCGTTGACAATCGGTTGAAGGAAGCAGATGCGGCCCAAGCTGCCGCGAAGAATCCGAACCTGACGCCCGAGCAACGATTGCAGGCGCAGCAGCAGGCCGACAAGTTGACGGCTGAGTGGGGGCCGGGTGGTACGTATCGGCAGGTGTTGTCGGCATTGACCGCAGCTGCGGGCGGCAACGTTACCGGAGGCGCCGGTCAGTTCGCGCAGGCGGGGATGGTGAACTACCTGCAGCAACAAGGCGCATCTTACATCGGCAAACTGGTCGAGAACGGCACCGTGACGGAAGGTAGTCCGCTGCATGCGGCCCTGCACGCGATTATTGGGTGTGCGGGTGCTGCGGCCAGTAGCCAGAGCTGCGGCGCTGGCGCGATGGGCGCGGCGGCATCCAGCCTGCTGACGAATCTGTTTGCACGGCCGACGCCGGACATGACCGAGCAGGAGAAGGAGGCGAAGCAGAATCTGATTTCTTCCATCGTGGCCGGTGTGGCGGCGGAATCCGGCGTGGGTGGTGCTTCGGGGGCGGCTACGGCAACGACCAGTGCGACGGCGGCTGCGCAGAACAATTGGCTCGCGACCGAACAGCGCGTTCAGATGAATAAGGATCTGGTTGCCTGTAACGGCAACCTCGGATGTCAGTTGCAGACCAACGCGAAGTGGTTTGCGGTCAGCGGGAAGCAAGATTTTCTTACGGCTGGGGGCGTGTGGAAGGGCTTGAACGAGGCTGCGGTCATTGACGCCGCAGGGCTCGTGCGTTTCGCGGCGGATCCCGTCGCTGGACTGAAGGGCCTCCAGGCGCTGGTGGAAGATCCCCAGCTTCGCGCAGCGCTCGGCGATCAGATCGTCACCTCTTTGAAGACACGGATCGCCGGCATGGACAATGCGCTGACGGTCGGCGGCGACGCGAATGCCGAGCAACTCGGGCGCGATTTAGGCAATCTTCTGTGGCAGGCCACCAGCGTCGTCACGGCGGCCAAAGGCGCGGTCGAAGCGAGTGCGGCCCTTGGTCGGGTAGGACTGGATGTGACCGCCGGAGCGCTTGAGACACTCGCGCGTCGGGCACCGCCGCTCGTGACCGGCGCTGCCGCTGACATGGCAGGCACCTACCGCTTTACGGCAGATCAGTTGCCGACGCTTTCCAGTATTGCTCGCAACAATGGTCAACTCGGCGAGCAGTTGTCGGCCCAATTGCTGAAGGAGGCAACCGGGCAGAATTTTGTACCAATTCAGAACGCGTCCGGGCACGGCATCGATCTGGTCTTTATCGATCAGCAGACCAAGACGATTTACCATGTCGAAGTGAAAACCAACTACAGTGATCTGATCGGCAAAACGCCCGCTGATGATCTGACGGGTCGTTTTGACAAGTGGGTTGGACAGGCATCGAATGGAACCCTGAATGGGCAGAAGCTTCCGGATGGTATGCGAAACCTAGCGAGTGAAATTGATGAAGCCACGCGAAGCGGTTACACCGTCAGCCACAACGTTATGAACGTACAAATTCCCCGGCCAGGTGCGACGGGCTCTGTAACGGCAGGACTTCGTCCTTGGCCGCCGACACCGTGAGGATTGAACTTATGAGGCGACTTGGCATTTTTCCTCGCTGGGAAACAGAGCCAGAATTGCTGGCTCAAGTCGATAATATTTGGAACGCTTGGATAGATGGAAAATGGCTTTCGGATCGCAGAAATCTGGAGGAGTACGCACGAGGAGAAAATCCTTATCCAGATACTCTAGGTCTAGGCGAATCCCGTCAGCTCTTTACGAGGGTTCGTGCTTCGATTATGGGGTGCTCTCAGTACGAGAGTGCACGCGCATTGCGCGCTATGTTCGGTTTTGATGGTCAATCAAATTGGGCGGCGTTATTGGCAAAATGCTGGGTATATGAATATTGGGCTACGCGGATTGAGCATTACAGTCTGGTCGATTCCACCCGTACTGATATTAGAGTATCGCTGAATCAAGCAGTCGAGACGCTGTCGACTTGCCTATGCGCTGGCTGGATTGACCAGGCACGGTTGGTAGCCGAGGAAATCAGGATGCTTTACGAGAGGCAACGGTTCTTTGATGCGGAACATTATCCGCTCTATCACTGGCTGCTACGGATCTGCTTCGATCACTGGAATCTCCCGTTTGACGCATGGGGGCGCTCCCATGAGGAAAAACCTGATTCTTTGAGCGAGTCGGTGCTAAATGAACTGTTTGACCACTGGCGCGACGGTGATCTCTCGCCGATGCAAGAGCAGATCCTCTGGCTGTGTGACTACTACACGCATCGAACAAGACGCAAAGATTGGTATGAATTCAGCAACAGCCATCTTCTCACACGTTTTCCGGCGGTGATGCTGGCGTGGCAGCGCCTTCGCGAGATTCGAGGACTTGAGAATCCCGTTATCGATCATCCGCTGATGCAGCCGGCCTACGCGCGGCTCCGACCCGCAGTACCGTTCTATACAGATACAGTCTTGGAGGGTGCGCTGGAACGACTCCGTCGTGAGGAAATGCCAGATCTAGGAGCCGCGCGTCAGCCGTCTCCGGCAGTCAATACGCAGAAGCGTGGCCTGATCGCCCGTTTGTTTGGGCGGACCTGAATTTCAATAGAAGGTACGGAAATGAATCAAGTAATGACGTCGTTTGCAAGTTGGGGACCAGTAGCTCTAATGATGTTGCCCATTTTTTATGGGCTGTTTCTTTATCCCTATGTTCGGATTTTACGCCGAGTCGGACATTCCGGGTGGTGGGTGCTTGCGTTGTTAATTCCTGGTGTGAATCTTGCCGCAATTTGGATTTTTGCGTTTGCGGGATGGCCGGCAGTTGATCGAAAGTGACGCATCGATAGCGCGCGATTCAGCCGTAGTCCACAATCACATACCTAGAAAAATGCATGAGAACTATTCGCCGGGGGAACTCTGCAGCAGCACTGCTGCTGATAGCGGCAAGTGTGTCGGCGCAGGAAGCGCCGCGCCTGGCTGCTCAGGGAAACGATCAGCAAAGCCGACAGCAGGAAGAAGCGCGCGAGCGCGAGCGTGCTGTCTCCGCGCCTGGGGTGCGTTCGGGCGTGACGGCGAGTGCCGGGTATCCGACGCTGGCGCCGGAGTCGCCGTGCTTTCGCATCGGCCGTTTCTCGCTCGATGTGCCCGACGCGCTGCCCGCATCAGTGAAAGCGCAAGGCGCGTCGGCCTTGCCGATGGATCGCTTCGCATTCGCGCGCGAATGGCTTGACCACTACACCGGCCAGTGCGTCGGCAAACAAGGCCTCGACGTGCTCGTCAAGGGCCTGTCGCAAGCGATCCTGGCACGCGGGTACGTCACAACACGCGTACTGTTGCCCGAACAGGATCTGTCGACCGGCACCCTGAAATTTTCGCTGATCCCCGGCGTGATCCGCCACGTGCGCTTCGTCGACGAGAAACTGCGCGGCACGTGGAAAACCGCCTTCCCGACCCGCGATGGCGAACTGCTGAACCTGCGCGACCTCGAACAAGGCCTCGAACAGATGAAGCGCGTGACAAGTCAGGACGTGTCGATGCAGATCGTCCCTGCCGACGTGCCGGGCGAGAGCGACGTCGTGCTCGACGTAAAGCGCGGCAAGCCGTGGACCGTGGTCGCGTCGATCGACAACTCGGGCACGCGCGCAACCGGCCGGCTACAGGGCAACCTGTCGCTGGGCATCGACAATCCGCTGGGCCTGAACGACATCTTCAACATCGGCGTGAGCCAGGATCTGGAATTCGGCGACAAGCGTCTCGGCTCGCACGGCTGGAACGGCTTTTACTCGATCCCGTGGGGATACTGGACCGCGACGCTCTCGGCATACACCAATACGTATTACCAACAGATCGCCGGCGTGAACCAGACGTTCATCGCGAGCGGTAATTCAAAGACGGTCGATTTCAAGCTGAACCGCGTGTTGTCGCGCAGCCAGAACGACGTCTTTGGCGCACAGTTCCGGCTCTCGCGCCGCTTCGGCCAGAGCTTTATCGAAGACACGGAGATTCCGCAGCAGCGCCGCAACAACACGTTCGTCGAATTTGGCCTGACTGATCGCCACTATTTCGGCAACGCGCAGTTCGACGGGACGCTTGCGTACCGGCAGGGCATCGGCGCATTCGGCGCACAGGACGACATCCTGGCAGGCGACGGTGGCCCGACCTACCGCTACAAGATGGCCGTGCTCGACGCGAACCTGTCGGTGCCGTTCGTCATCGCGCAGCAGCCGTTCCGCTACGTGACGACGTTCCATGGCCAGTACACGGGCAATACGCTGTACTACATCGACGACCTGACGATCGGCAGCCGTTACACGGTGCGCGGCTTCGACGGGGAAACCATGCTGGCCGCGTCGCGTGGCTTCTATTGGCGTAACGAGCTGCAGGCGCCGATCGGCCAAACCGGGCAGGCGGTATATGCGGGCATCGACTACGGCCGCGTGTGGGGCCCGCAGCCGGTCACACTCGTCGGCACGCAACTGGCCGGCGCCGTGATCGGCGTAAAGGGCAGCGTCGCGACCCGATTGGGCGCCTACGGTTACGACCTGTTTGCCGGTACGCCGATCTACAAGCCATCCGGATTCCCGACGGCACGGGTAACCGTCGGTTTCCAGGTCACTGCACAGTTCTGATGAAAGGGGAGCGCGCCGATACTCGGCACGCTGTCGTCGGAAACGACGCCGACGAGGACCGGGAACTGACGGCCTTGCTGGGCACGCAAATCGCCGGTCTATCGTCCGGGCGCCACGAGCCACGTTTCCGCCGCGACGTCAGTGTTGCCATCGACGCAAGGGCGAGGCTTTACCTGGGCAGTCCGTAATCCGGCCGCGGCCTCACAACCCGATTCCATACACCTCCCCCGCCGCCGCGCGAATCGCATCGGCCATCATCGCGACGGCCGGCGAATGCAGCCGGTCGGTGCGCGTGATGATCCCGAAATCGTCCATCCGGCAATCCATCTCCAGCGGCACCACGGTGACGATCCCGTGCCGCGCGTAGTAACGCGCGACGTCCTCGGCCAGCACCGCGATCATGTCGCTCTGTTCGAGCAGCTGCGTGATGAACAGCAGCGCGGACGTCTCGACGAGATTCGCCGGCGGCGCGAGGCTCGCGCGCTGGAACACGAGATCGAAGCGGTGGCGCAGCACGCTGCCGGCCGGCGGCACGACCCACGCGGCGCGCTGCACGTCCGCAAGCGACAGCGGCGCTTGCGCGAGCAGCGGATGGCCGGGCCGCACGACCGCGGCGACCGACTCGCCGGTCAGCGGCTCGTAGCGCAGCCGCAGCTTGTCGTGTTCGGCGGAGAGCCGGCCGATCACGATGTCGATTTTTTCCTGTGCGAGATGTTCGAGCAGCACGTTGCTGGTGTCGATCTCGACCGACACGTGCAGGCCGGCATGCGTGCTCTTCACCGCGGCGACGGCCGGCGGCACGAGCCGCAGGCCCGGTGACGTGATCGCCCCCACCGCCACGTGCCCGAGATGGCCGGCCTTCAGCGCGGCCAGTTCCTCGTGCGCCTGGTCGAGGCTGCCGAGCGCCGCGCGCGCATGGCGGATCAGCGCGTCGCCGTACAGCGTCGGCCGCATCCCGCGCGGCAGGCGCTCGAACAGCACCGCGCCGATCGATTCCTCGAGTTCGCGCAGCAGCTTCGACGCGGCCGGCTGCGTCATGTTCAGCGCGGCCGCCGCGCGGTGAATGCTGCCTTCGTCGGCGAGCGCGACGACCAGCAGAAGCTGGCGCGTCTTCAGGCGGCCACGGTTTCCCCACGGGCTGGCTTCGGGCATCGTACGGGTTTATATCGATATCGGAATCGATATCGTAATCGCCAAAAACGTCATTAGCCAGTTATCAAAATTCTGCCTAGACTGCGCCGGTATCCCGTCACCACAGGACTGACGATGTCGGCAACGAAACCCAGGCTGCGCTCCACCCAATGGTTCGGCACGAACGACAAGAACGGCTTCATGTACCGGAGCTGGATGAAGAATCAGGGCATCCCCGATCACGAGTTCGACGGCCGGCCGATCATCGGCATCTGCAATACGTGGTCCGAACTGACGCCGTGCAATGCGCACTTCCGCAAGCTCGCCGAGCACGTGAAGCGCGGGATCTCCGAGGCGGGCGGCTTCCCGGTCGAGTTCCCGGTGTTCTCGAACGGCGAATCGAACCTGCGCCCGTCGGCGATGCTCACGCGCAACCTCGCGTCGATGGACGTCGAGGAGGCGATCCGCGGCAACCCGATCGACGCGGTCGTGCTGCTCGCCGGCTGTGACAAGACGACGCCCGCGCTGCTGATGGGCGCGGCGAGCTGCGACGTGCCGGCGATCGTCGTGTCGGGCGGGCCGATGCTGAACGGCAAGCTCGAAGGCAAGAACATCGGCTCCGGCACCGCCGTGTGGCAACTGCACGAAGCGCTGAAGGCCGGCGAGATCGACGTCCATCACTTCCTGTCGGCCGAAGCCGGGATGTCGCGTTCGGCCGGCACCTGCAACACGATGGGCACCGCGTCGACGATGGCGTGCATGGCCGAGGCGCTCGGCGTCGCGCTGCCGCACAACGCGGCGATTCCGGCCGTCGATTCGCGCCGCTACGTGCTCGCGCACATGTCCGGCATCCGCATCGTCGAGATGGCGCTCGAAGGGCTCGTGCTGTCGAAGATCCTCACGCGCGCGGCGTTCGAGAACGCGATCCGCGCGAACGCGGCGATCGGCGGCTCGACCAACGCGGTGATCCACCTGAAGGCGATCGCGGGCCGCATCGGCGTGCCGCTCGAACTGGAAGACTGGATGCGCATCGGCCGCGACACGCCGACGATCGTCGACCTGATGCCGTCGGGACGCTTCCTGATGGAAGAGTTCTATTACGCGGGCGGGCTGCCGGCGGTGCTGCGCCGGCTCGGCGAAGGCGGGCTGCTGCCGAACCCGGATGCGCTGACGGTGAACGGCAAGTCGCTGTGGGACAACGTGCGCGAAGCGCCGAACTACGACGACGAAGTGATTCGCCCGCTCGACCGGCCGCTGATCGCGGACGGCGGCATCCGCATCCTGCGCGGCAATCTCGCGCCGCGCGGCGCGGTGCTGAAGCCGTCGGCGGCGAGCCCCGAGCTGCTCAAGCATCGCGGCCGCGCGGTCGTGTTCGAGAACCTCGACCACTACAAGGCGACGATCAACGACGAGGCGCTCGACATCGACGCAAGCTCGGTGATGGTGCTGAAGAACTGCGGGCCGCGCGGTTATCCGGGGATGGCCGAGGTCGGCAACATGGGGTTGCCGCCGAAGCTGCTGCGTCAGGGCGTGAAGGACATGGTGCGGATTTCCGACGCGCGGATGAGCGGCACCGCGTACGGTACGGTCGTGCTGCACGTCGCGCCGGAAGCCGCCGCCGGCGGCCCGCTCGCGGCCGTGCGCAACGGCGACTGGATCGAGCTCGACTGCGAGGCCGGCACGCTGCATCTCGACATTACGGATGACGAACTGCAGCGCCGCCTGTCGGACGTCGATCCGACCGCGGCGCCGGGCGTGGCCGGCCAGCTCGGCAAGGGCGGCTACGCGCGGCTGTACATCGATCACGTGCTGCAGGCCGACGAGGGGTGCGACCTCGACTTCCTGGTCGGCACGCGCGGCGCGGAAGTGCCGAGCCATTCGCATTGAGCGGCTGCGCGGCAGCCGGTTGCGGGCGTTCCCGGCCCGCGCAACGTGAAACCGTAAACGCATGACGGCCGGTCGTCACCGAGGCCGAAGCAGGACGCGAACCATGACATCGAGCAGCACGCCGCGCTACCGCGGCATCTTCCCCGTCGTTCCGACGACGTTTGCCGACACCGGTGAACTCGACCTCGCGAGCCAGAAGCGCGCGGTCGATTTCATGATCGACGCGGGCTCGGACGGGCTGTGCATCCTCGCGAACTTCTCCGAGCAGTTCGCGATTACCGACGACGAGCGCGACGTGCTCACGCGCACGATCCTCGAGCACGTCGCGGGCCGCGTGCCGGTGATCGTCACGACGTCGCATTACAGCACGCAGGTGTGCGCGGCGCGCAGCCTGCGCGCGCAGCAGCTCGGCGCGGCGATGGTGATGGCGATGCCGCCGTACCACGGCGCGACGTTCCGCGTGCCGGAAGCGCAGATCTTCGAGTTCTATGCGCGCGTATCCGATGCGATCGCGATTCCGATCATGGTCCAGGACGCGCCCGCGAGCGGCACCGCGCTGTCGGCCCCGTTCCTCGCGCGGATGGCACGCGAGATCGAGCAGGTCGCGTACTTCAAGATCGAGACGCCGGGCGCCGCGAACAAGCTGCGCGAGCTGATCCGGCTCGGCGGCGATGCAATCGAGGGGCCGTGGGACGGCGAGGAGGCGATCACGCTGCTCGCCGACCTGCACGCGGGCGCGACCGGCGCGATGACGGGCGGCGGGTTTCCGGACGGCATCCGGCCGATCCTCGAAGCGTGGCGCGAAGGGCGCCATGACGACGCCTACGCGCGCTACCAGGCCTGGCTGCCGCTGATCAACCACGAGAACCGCCAGTCCGGGATCCTCACCGCGAAGGCGCTGATGTGCGCAGGCGGCGTGATCGCGTGCGAGCGGCCGCGGCACCCGATGCCGGAACTGCATCCGGACACGCGCGCGGAACTGCTCGCGATCGCGCGCCGGCTCGACCCGCTCGTGCTGCGCTGGGCGCACTGAACGGTCACCGAACGATTCGCGAAGGAGGCATGCACGATGAGTGATCAGGTTTCGCTGGGGGTCGTCGGCATCGGCAAGATTGCGCGCGACCAGCATCTGCCGGCGATCGACGCCGAACCGGGTTTCAAGCTGACCGCGTGCGCGAGCCGTCACGCGGAAGTCGCCGGCGTGCGCAACTATCGCGACCTGCGCGCGCTGCTGGCCGCCGAGTGCGAGCTCGACGCCGTGTCGCTGTGCGCGCCGCCGCAGGTGCGCTACGCGCAGGCGCGCGCCGCGCTCGAAGCCGGCAAGCACGTGATGCTCGAGAAGCCGCCGGGCGCGACGCTCGGCGAAGTGGCCGTGCTGGAAGCGCTCGCGCGCGAGCGCGGCCTCACGCTGTTCGCGACCTGGCATTCGCGCTGCGCGAGTGCGGTGGAGCCCGCTCGCGCGTGGCTCGCGACGCGCGCGATCCGCGCGGTGCAGGTGCGCTGGAAGGAGGATGTGCGGCGCTGGCATCCGGGGCAGCAGTGGATCTGGGAGCCGGGCGGCCTCGGCGTGTTCGACCCGGGCATCAACGCGCTGTCGATCGTCACGCGCATCCTGCCGCGCGAGCTCGTGCTGCGCGAGGCGACGCTCATCGTGCCGAGCGACGTGCAGACGCCGATCGCCGCCGAGCTCGATTGCGCGGATACCGACGGCGTGCCGGTGCGTGCGGAATTCGACTGGCGGCACGGCCCGGTCGAGCAATGGGAGATCGCGGTCGACACGGCCGACGGCGTGCTCGCGATCAGCCGCGGCGGCGCGCAGCTGTCGATCGCGGGCGAGCCGGTCGAGCTCGGGCCCGAACGCGAGTATCCGGCGCTGTATGCGCACTTCCATGCGCTGATCGCGCGTGGCGAAAGCGACGTCGACGTGCGGCCGCTGCGGCTCGTCGCCGATGCGTTCCTGTTCGGCCGGCGCGTACAGACCGACGCGTTCGGCCGCTGATCACGCGGGCGCGCCGCGGCGCGATCGCACACGACGAATCATTACGGCATGAGCCGATACAAAGGAGACACCGCATGAACCGCACGACTCACACGATCCGCCGCCATACCCTGCGCGCGCTGCTCGCCGCACTGTGCATTGCACCGCTCGGCATGCAGGGCGCCGCGCGCGCCGACGCACCGCTGAAGATCGGCTTCCTGGTGAAGATGCCCGAGCAGGCGTGGTTCATCAACGAGCAGAACGCGGCGTCCGCACTCGGCCAGAAGGAGAATTTCTCGGTCGTGAAGATCGGCACGCCCGACGGCGAGAAGGTGCTCGCCGCGATCGACAACCTCGGGTCGCAGGGCGCGCAGGGCTTCGTGATCTGCGCGCCGGACGTGCGCCTCGGCCCGGCGATCGCCGCGCGCGCGAAGCGCTACAACATGAAGTTCGTGACCGTCGACGACCAGCTCGTCGATTCGACCGGCAAGCCGCTGCCGAACGTGCCGCACCTCGGGATGTCGGCGACCAAGATCGGCAACCAGGTCGGCCAGGCCATTGCCGACGAGATGAAGCGGCGCGGCTGGAAGCCCGAGGAAGTCGGCGCGCTGCGGATCACGAACTACGAGCTGCCGACCGCGAAGCTGCGCACCGACGGCGCGACGCAGGCTCTGCTCGCGAGCGGGTTCCGCAAGGAGAACATCTTCGACGCGCCGCAGAAGACGACCGACGACGAAGGCGGCTTCAGCGCGGCCGCGCCGGTGCTCGCCCGCCATCCGAACGTGAAGAAGTGGGTGGTCTACGCGCTGAACGAGGAAACCGTGCTCGGCGCGGTGCGCGCGACCGAGCAGCTGCACATCCCGGCGGCCGACGTGATCGGCGTGGGCATCAACGGCGCGGGCGAGGCGTTCGCCGAATTCCAGAAGAAGGAGCCGACCGGCTTCTACGGGACGATCGCCGTCAGCTCGACGAACCACGGCAAGGACAGCACGCAGAACCTCGTCGAATGGATTCGCGACGGCAAGACGCCGCCGGCCGACACGCAGACGAGCGGCAAGCTGATGACGCGTGCGAACTGGCAGGCCGTGCGCGCCGAGCTCGGCATCTGAGCGCACGAGGCGAGAACGCGATGACGACGCAGACGATGACGGCCGTATCCGGCAACGATGTCGCCGAGACGCCGCCGGGCGGCCCGCTGCTCGCGCTCGACGGCATCACGGTGACGTTCCCGGGCGTGCGCGCGCTCGACGCCGTGTCGCTGTCGGTGCGCGCGGGCGAAGTGCACGGGCTGATGGGCGAGAACGGCGCGGGGAAGTCGACGCTGCTGAAGGTGCTGTCCGGCGTGAACCAGCCGCAGGCCGGCACGCTGACGCTGAACGGCACCGAGCAGCGCTTCACGTCGACGCGCGCGGCGCTGGAGGCCGGCATCGCGATCATCTACCAGGAGCTGCATCTGGTGCCCGAGCTGACGGTCGCCGAAAACCTGATGCTCGGGCAACTGCCGAGCCGGCTCGGCGTGGTCGACGAGCGCACGCTCGCCGCGCGCGCGCTCGATGCGCTGGAGCGGCTCGGCGAGCACATCGATCCGGGCATTCCGGTGAAGTACCTGTCGATCGGCCAGCGCCAGATGATCGAGATCGGCAAGGCGCTGATGCGCGACGCGCGCGTGATCGCGTTCGACGAGCCGACGAGTTCGCTGTCCGCGCGCGAAACCACGCAACTGTTCCGGATCATCCGCGCGCTGCGCGCGGAAGGGCGCGCGATCATCTACGTCACGCACCGGATGGAGGAAGTGTACGAACTGTGCGACCGCGTGACGGTGTTCCGCGACGGCCGCCGCATCGACACGTTCGATTCCGTGACCGATCTCGACCGCGACCGGTTGATCGGCTGCATGGTCGGCCGCTCGATCGAGGACGTGTACGGCTACCGGCCGCGCCTGGCCGGCGACGTGCTGATCGAGGCGAAGGGGCTGGCGGGGCCCGGATTGTCCGAGCCGGTGTCGTTCACCGCGCGGCGCGGCGAGATCGTCGGTTTCTTCGGGCTCGTCGGCGCGGGCCGCTCGGAGCTGATGAAGCTGCTGTACGGTGCCGCGCGCCCGAGCGCGGGGCACGTCGAGCTGAACGGGACGCGGGTCGCGTTCGGGAGCCCGCGCGACGCGGTGCGCGCCGGTCTCGCGCTGTGCCCGGAAGACCGCAAGCAGGAGGGCATCGTCGCGATCGCGTCGGTGGCCGACAACCTGAACATCAGCGCGCGCCGGCATTTCAGCCCGGCGCGGGTGCTGCTCGACGGGCGGCGCGAACGCGAACTCGCGCAACGCTACATCGAGCGGCTCGCGATCAAGACCCGTGACGGCGACACGCCGATCGGCGCGCTGTCCGGCGGCAACCAGCAGAAGGTCGTGCTCGCGCGCTGGCTGGCCGAGCGCATCGACGTGTTCCTGATGGACGAGCCGACGCGCGGCATCGACGTCGGCGCGCGCGCGGAAATCTACAACCTGTTCTACGAACTCGCGGAAGCGGGCCGCACGGTGATCCTCGTGTCGAGCGACCTGGCCGAGGTGATCGGCGTGTCGGACCGGATCATCGTGATGAAGCAAGGACGGATCGCGGGCGAGGTCGCGAAGGCGCAGGCGACGCCCGACGCGCTGATCAAGCTCGCGCTGCCGCGCTAGCGCCCCGCAACGATCAACCGGATGCAAACGACATGAGCCAGGCAATGCAACCCCAACGCACTTCCCCGTCCCCCGATGCCGCCGTCGCACCCGCGCGAGCGCGCGGCGGCGTGTGGCAGCTGATCAACCGCTCCGGCATCGTGATGGTGTTTCTCGTGCTGTTCGCGACGCTGTCGCTGACCGTGCCGGACTTCCTCACGCCGCGCAACATCCAGGGCCTGCTGCTGTCGGTCACGCTGATCGGCTCGATCGCGGTGACGATGATGTTCGTACTCGCGCTCGGCGAGGTCGACCTGTCGGTCGCGTCGATCGTCGCGTTCTCGGGCGTCGTCGCGTCGACGCTGATCACCGCGACGCACAGCGTCGTGCTCGGCATCGCGGGCGGCGTGCTCGCGGGCGGCGCGGTCGGGCTCGTCAACGGCGTGCTGATCGCGCGCTGGCGGATCAACTCGCTGATCGTCACGCTCGCGATGATGGAAGTCGTGCGCGGTCTCGCGTTCATCACATCGAACGGCGACGCGGTGATGATCTCCGAGGAACGCTTCTTCGATCTCGGCGGCGGCTCGTTCCTCGGCATCTCGTATCCGATCTGGAGCAACATCGTCGGCTTCGTCGTGTTCGGCTTCCTGCTGCGCAAGACGGTGTTCGGCAAGAATGTGCTCGCAGTGGGCGGCAACGGCGAGGCCGCGCTGCTCGCGGGGCTGCCGGTGATGCGCATCAAGATCACCGTGTTCGTGCTGCAGGGGCTCGTGACGGGTTTTGCCGGCGTGATGCTCGCGTCGCGGATGAGCCTCGGCGACCCGAAGACGTCGGTCGGGCTCGAGCTCGGCGTGATTTCCGCGTGCGTGCTGGGCGGCGTGTCGCTGACGGGCGGCGTCGCGACGATCTCCGGTGTGCTGGTCGGCGTGCTGATCATGGGCTCCGTCCAGGATGCGATGAGCCTGCTGAACGTGCCGACGTTTTACCAATATCTGATACGTGGCGGAATTCTGTTGCTCGCGGTGCTGTTCGACCAGTATCGTCGCAACCAGCGGCGCGCGATGAAGATCTGACCCCTGGCGAACGCGCGGCCGCCTGCATAAGCGACGAATATCGGGAGACGGCATGCAACAGATTCATCCGGCCGCGTCGGCGACGCTGCTGGCCGACAGCCGCAACACGCTCGGCGAAGGCGCGACGTGGTGCGACAGTACGCACGCGCTGTATTGGGTGGATATCGAAGGTGCGCAACTGTGGCGCTGCCGTGCGGATGGCTCCGACCTCACGCCGTGGGCGATGCCCGAGCGGCTCGCGTGCTTCGCGCTCACGCGCGACCCGGACGTGCTGCTCGTCGGGCTCGCTACGCATCTCGCGTTCTTCAATCTGCGCAGCGGCGCGTTCACGCGGATCGTCGACGTCGAGCCCGAGCTGGCGACGCGGCTGAACGACGGGCGCTGCGATCCGTTCGGCGCGTTCGTGTTCGGGATGAAGGACGAAGGCAGCGAGCCGCCGCGCGCGGTGGGCGGGTTCTATCGGCTCAATGCGGACCTCACGCTGGAGCGGCTCGCGTTGCCGCCGGCGGCGATCGCGAACAGCATCGGGTTCTCGCCGGATGGCACGAAGATGTACTTTTGCGATTCGCTCGTGCGCGAGATCTTCGTCTGCGATTACCGTGCGGGCGGCGATGTCGCGAACGTGCGGCCGTTCGCGCGGCTGACCGATGCCGACGGCGATCCGGACGGCTCGATCGTCGATCGCGACGGCGGCCTGTGGAATGCTCAGTGGGGCGGCAGGCGCGTGGTGCGCTACGGGCCGGACGGTGTCGAAACGGATCGCGTGGCTGTACCGACCGCGCAGCCGAGTTGCGCGGCGCTCGACGGTGAGGGTCGCCTCTACGTGACGAGCGCGCGCATCGGGTTGAGCGACGATGCGCTGGCCGACGACCCGCATGCGGGCGGTGTGTTCGTCGCGCAGACGCGGCACGCGGGGTTGCCGACGGCGCGGTTTGCGGGAACGCCGCGCGGCTGATTGCGTACGGGATGCCGTTCATGGGGTGCCGCTGACACAGCGGGTTTCGCGGCCAGGCCGGCGGTCCGCCATGCGCGCGTGAGTGCGCAGCGGCTGTCCGGCATGTCTGGAACGCCCCGTTCGCCTCCCGACGTGCTGGTAAGATGGCCCGCAATTCCATCCCGCCCGCACCATGAGTTCCGCACCGACCAAACCCGCGAATCCGAAGAACGCCACGAAGCCCGCCGCCCGCGCGACGGGCGACAAGCCGAAGGCGCGCGTGCAGCAGCGCCTGACCTACGTGATCGGCGGTCTCGACCGGCTGTTGCGCCGCCACATGACCGACGCGCTCGCGCCGCTTGGCATCACGCTCGCGCAATACACGGCGCTGTCGGTGCTCGAGGCGCGCGGCGCATCGTCGAACGCGCAACTGGCCGAGCGCTCGTGGATCACGCCGCAATCGGCGAATGAAGTGATGAGCGTGATGGCCGCCCGAGGTTTCGTCACGCGTGAAGCCGACCCGTCGCATGGCCGCATCATCCTGCTGACGCTGACCGACGAAGGCGCGGCGATGCTGCGCGAATGCGAAGCCGTGCTGCGCCCGCTCGAGACGCGCATGCTCGGCGACGTCTCCGCGGACACAGCCGCGGACGTGCAGCGCGCGCTCGAACTGTTCTCGCGCAACCTGCGCGGCTGACCGCTTCCCCGATTTTCACGACACGGGCCCGCCGGGCCCGCGCTCGCTTCGTCCGCGCCATCGACGGCCGCCCGACCGCTCCCTGATTTCTCCGCCGCTTTCTCCGCTTTCCGCTCCGGGTTTACACCGGCGCGCGTGCCGCTTGCAATATCAGGTAGCCTGATATTAAATGAAGCCGTCCGCAGCAGGAATGCTGCGCACCGAATCGCACTGGAAACGAACGACAGGAACCGACATGAGCAAGTACGACAACCGCTGGCAGACCGTTGAAGTGAAGGTGGAGGCCGGCATTGCGTGGGTGACGTTGAATCGCCCCGAGAAGCGCAACGCAATGAGCCCGACGCTGAACCGGGAGATGCTGGAAGTCCTCGACGCGGTCGAGTTCGACGACGAGGCGAAGGTGCTGGTGCTGACCGGCGCGGGCGCTGCATGGACGGCCGGCATGGACCTGAAGGAGTACTTCCGCGAGATCGACGGCGGCTCCGACGCACTGCAGGAAAAAGTGCGCCGCGACGCATCGGAATGGCAATGGCGTCGCCTGCGGATGTACAACAAGCCGACGATCGCGATGGTGAACGGCTGGTGCTTCGGCGGCGGTTTCTCGCCGCTCGTCGCGTGCGACCTCGCGATCGCGGCCGACGAAGCCGTGTTCGGGCTGTCGGAGATCAACTGGGGCATCCCGCCGGGCAACCTCGTCAGCAAGGCGATGGCCGACACGGTCGGGCACCGCCGCGCGCTGCACTACATCATGACCGGCGACACGTTCACCGGCGTGGAAGCTGCCGACATGGGCCTCGTGAACAGCAGCGTGCCGCTGACCGAACTGCGTGAAGCGACGATCGCGCTCGCGGCCCGCTTGATGGACAAGAACCCGGTCGTGCTGCGCGCGGCGAAGCACGGCTTCAAGCGCGCGCGCGAACTCACGTGGGAGCAGTGCGAGGATTACTTGTACGCGAAGCTCGACCAGGCGCAGCTGCGCGATCCGGAACATGGCCGCGAGCAAGGGTTGAAGCAGTTCCTCGACGACAAGACGATCAAGCCCGGCCTGCAGGCTTACAAGCGCTGATACAAGCGCTGATACAAGCGCGGACGCAGCCGCCGGCTTCCCCGCCGGCGTAATCGCAAGAGACAGGCAAGGCAGGAGACGACATGACCGACAGACGGATGCTGATCGGCGGCGAGTGGTGCAACGCTCGCGACGGCCGCACTTTCGACCGATTCAACCCCGCGACGGGCGCGCTGGCGTCACGCGCGCCGGCGGCCGGCGTGGCCGACGCCGACGCGGCGATCGACGCCGCGCACCGCGCGTTTCCCGCCTGGTCGGCGCTCGCGCCGACCGAGCGCCGCCGGCTGCTGCTGCAGGCGGCCGACCTGATGGACGCGCGCATCGACGCGTTCATCGCGACGGGCGTGGCCGAAACCGGCGCGACGCCCGGCTGGATCGGCTTCAACGTGACGCTCGCGGCGAACATGCTGCGCGAGGCCGCGTCGATGACGACGCAGATCGCCGGCGACGTAATCCCGTCCGACGTGCCCGGCAATCTCGCGCTGGCGATGCGCGTGCCGTGCGGCGTCGTGCTCGGCATCGCGCCGTGGAACGCGCCGGTGATCCTCGGCACGCGTGCGCTGGCGATGCCGCTCGCGTGCGGCAACACGGTCGTGCTGAAGGCATCCGAAGCGTGCCCCGGCGTGCATGCGCTGATCGGCGCGGTGCTGGACGAAGCGGGGCTCGGTGCGGGCGTGGTCAACGTGATCACGCACGCGGCGGCCGACGCACCCGAGCTCGTCGAGCGGCTGATCGCGCATCCGCACGTGAAACGCATCAACTTCACCGGGTCGACGCATGTCGGGCGCATCATCGCGCGCCACGCGGCGGCGCACCTGAAACCGGTGCTGCTCGAACTCGGCGGCAAGGCACCCGTGCTGGTGCTGGACGATGCCGATCTCGACGCGGCCGTCGACGCGATCGCGTTCGGCGCGTTCTTCAACCAGGGGCAGATCTGCATGTCGACCGAGCGCGTGATCGCCGCGCTGCCGATTGCCGATGCACTCGTCGAACGCCTCGCCGCGAAGGCGCGCACGCTGGTCGCGGGCGACCCGCTGGCCGGCCATCCGCTCGGCACGATGGTCGATGCGGCGGCGGCCGCGCGTGCGGCGTCGCTCGTCGAGGATGCGCGGGCGCATGGCGCGCAGCTGCCGCTCGGCTGTCGCGTCGAAGGTGCGACGATGCAGCCGGCGATCGTCGATGGCGTGACGCGCGACATGCGTCTGTATCGCGAGGAATCGTTCGCGCCGGTCGTCGCGATCCTGCGCGCGGACAGCGACGACGAAGCGGTCGCGCTCGCGAACGACAGCGAGTTCGGGCTGTCGTCGAGCGTGTTCAGCCGCGATGTCGCGCGCGCGATGGCGGTCGCGCGACGGATCGAATCGGGGATCTGCCACATCAACGGGCCGACCGTGCACGACGAGGCGCAGATGCCGTTCGGCGGCACGAAGGCGAGCGGCTACGGCCGCTTCGGCAGCCGTGCGTCGATCGCCGAATTCACCGAGCTGCGCTGGATCACCGTGCAGACCACGCCGCGTCATTACCCGATATGAGCGAGGCGACGATGAATGTAGCGAAGCCTCCGGGCGAGGCCGCACAAGATACCGGCGGCGTGCGCTATCGCGCCGCGGCCGTCGCCGTCGGCGCGGCCGAGATTCGTCGTGCGGAAAACGGCGCGTGGTACCTGCGTTCGCGCGAACCGCTCGGCGACTACCCGACGCGCCTGACCGACTGCCTCGTGAACGGCGCGCAAGCGCATCCCGATCGCGTGCTGGCCGCGAAGCGCGGCGACGACGGCCGCTGGATCGAGATCACTTACGCGCAGATGCTCGAACGCGCCCGTGCGCTGGGACAGGGCCTCGTCGATCTCGGGCTGTCGGCCGAGCGACCGCTTGCGGTGCTGTCGGGCAACGACCTCGAGCATCTGCAGCTGATGTTCGCGGCGATGCTGGCCGGCGTGCCGTATTCGCCGATCTCGCCCGCGTATTCGCTGGTATCGACCGACTACGGCAAGCTGCGTCACACGCTCGGCGTGCTGCGGCCGGGCGCGGTGTTCGTCGCCGAACGCGCGCCGTTCGCGCGTGCGCTCGACGCCGTGTTGCCGGCCGATGCGGCGCTGATCGTCGCACGCGATGCCGATGCCGATGTCGACGCCGACCGAAAGGGCCGCGCGGTGCCGCTCTCGCACTTGCTAGCCACGGTCCCGCGGACGATCGACGCGATCCACGCGGCGGTCGGCCCCGATCATCTCGCGAAGATCCTGTTCACGTCCGGCTCGACGAAGCAGCCGAAGGCCGTGCCGACCACGCACCGGATGCTGTGCAGCAACCAGCAGATGCTGCGCCAGACGATGCCCGAACTGACGCGCGAACCGCCGGTGCTGGTCGACTGGCTGCCGTGGAATCACACGTTCGGCGGCAGTCACAACCTCGGCATCGCGCTGTACAACGGCGGCTCGCTATATATCGACGACGGCCGCCCGATGCCGGGCCGCTTCGACGAAACCGTGCGCAACCTGCGCGAGATCGCGCCGACGATCTACTTCAACGTGCCGAAAGGCTGGGAAGAACTGACGGCCGCGCTCGAACGCGATGCCGGGTTGCGCGACACGTTCTTCTCGCGCGTGAAGCTGTATTTCTTCGGCGGCGCGGGCCTGTCGCAGGCCGCGTGGGACCGGCTCGACCGCGTGACCCACGCGCATTGCGGCGAGCGGATCCGGATCATGGCCGGCCTCGGGATGACGGAGGCGTCGCCGTCGTGCCTGTTCACGACGGGGCCGCTGATGCGCGCCGGCTATATCGGGCTGCCCGCGCCCGGCTGCGACGCGAAGCTCGTGCCTTGCGGCGGCAAGCTCGAACTGCGTTTCAAGGGGCCGAACGTGATGCGCGGCTACTGGCACGCGGACGTCGATCCGCGCGACGTGTTCGACGACGAAGGCTATTACCGCAGCGGTGATGCGGGCGTGTTCGCCGATCCGGCGCGGCCGGAGCTCGGGCTGCTGTTCGACGGGCGGCTGACCGAGGATTTCAAGCTGAGCAGCGGCACCTTCGTCAGCGTCGGGCCGTTGCGCGCGAACGCGGTGTCGACCGGCGCGCCGTATGTGCAGGACGTGGTCGTCACCGGGATCAATCGCGACGACATCGGGCTGCTGGTGTTTCCGCGTGTCGACGCGTGCCGCGCGTTGGCGGGGCTCGCCGCCGATGCCTCGGTGACCGACGTGCTGCGCGCGCCGGCCGTGCGCGCGGTGTTCGAGCAATGGCTCGTCGAGCTGAACCGGCAGGCGAGCGGCGGTTCGACGTTCGTCGCGCGCATCCGGCTGATCGACACGCCGCCGTCGCTCGACCTCGGCGAAGTGACCGACAAGGGTTCGTTGAACCAGGCGGCCGTGCAGAAGCATCGCGCGGCGACGATCGACGCGCTGTACGACCCGGCGCGGCGCGATCCCGACGTGATTTACGCGTAAGCAGTAAGCGCGAGCAGTAAGCATCAACAAGCACGCACAACGACCTGCCGGCCACGATACCGGCAGGCATGCTTGCGGCCAGTGAATCAGGCTGCCTGATAAAGGCGGCCGTTCGGACGACACCTTGCGCGCTGCTTCGCCACTGGCCGGCGACGGCGCGCGGCGGCCGTCAGCGGGCCGACCGACTACAAGACATGGGACTGGAGACAGGATGAACACTTACGTTGCCGAAAAACCCACGGTCGCGACCACGCTCGCGCTGTGTTTCGCGATCGCACTTCTCGAAGGGCTCGACCTGCAGTCGGTCGGCGTCGCCGCGCCGCGCATGGCGCGCGAATTCGGGCTGTCCGTATCGCAGATGGGTATCGCGTTCAGCGCGGGCACCTTCGGGCTGTTGCCGGGCGCGATGCTCGGCGGGCGGCTCGCCGACCGGATCGGCCGCAAGCGCGTGCTGATCGCATCGGTCGTGCTGTTCGGGCTGCTGTCGATCGCGACCGCGCAGGTATCGACGTTCGCGATGCTCGTCGTCGTGCGCGTGCTGACCGGCATCGGCCTCGGCGGCGCGATGCCGAACCTGATCGCGCTGTCGTCCGAAGCGGTCGAGCCGCGCTCGCGCAGCAGCGCGGTCGCGACGATGTACTGCGGGATCCCGTTCGGCGGCGTGATCGCGTCGGTGATCGGCGTGCTGCTCGCGGGCGACACCGAATGGCGACACATCTTCTACGTCGGCGGCGTGGGGCCGCTACTGCTCGTGCCGCTGCTGGCGTGGTTCCTGCCGGAGTCGCGCGCGTATCTCGACGTCGCCGGCACGCCGGCCGCGCGGTCCAGCGTCGCACGCACGCTGTTCGGCGACGGCCGCACCACGTCGACGGTCGCGCTGTGGGTCAGCTACTTCTGCACGCTGATCGTCCTGTACTTCCTGCTGAACTGGCTGCCGTCGTTGATGGCCTCGCGCGGGCTCGATCGCGCACACGTCGGCCTCGTGCAGATCGCGTTCAACGTCGGCGCGGGGCTCGGTGCGCTCGGCATCGGTGCGGCACTCGACCGGATGCGCGCGTCGCGCGTGGTCGGCGGCATGTACGTGGGGATCGTGCTGTCGCTCGCCGCGCTCGCGGCGGCGCCCGGTTTCGCGTCGCTCGCGGCCGCTGCGTTCGCCGCCGGGATGTTCGTGGTCGGCGGGCAGTCGGTGCTGTACGCGCTCGCGGCGATCTACTACCCGACCGCGATGCGCGGCACGGGTGTCGGCGCGGCGGTGGCAGTCGGCCGGCTCGGTTCCGTCGTCGGGCCGCTCGCGGCCGCGACGCTGCTGGCCGCCGGCCGCAGCGCGCCGGTCGTGATCGGCGCGAGCATCCCCGTCACGCTCGTCGCGGCCTTCGCTGCATTCGTGCTGATTCGCCGCCCGCAAGCCGGCGACTGATGGTTCGTTTTTTCAATGCGCGCCGTCAGAGCGCGCTTACTCAAGGTCTGGAGACGCAACGATGAAGACGAAGACAAGGAACGGCCTGCTGGCCGCCGGCGCGTGCTGCGCATTTGCCGCGCCGGTCGCGCATGCGCAGTCGAGCGTGACGCTGTACGGGATCATCGATACGGGCGTCGAATTCGTGTCGCACGCGAACGCGGCAGGCGACCACGTCGTGCGGATGCCGGGCGTGACGGGCGAGCTGCCGTCGCGCTGGGGGCTGCGCGGCACCGAGGATCTCGGCGGCGGCTATCAGGCGGTGTTCACGCTCGAAAGCGGCTTCAACGTGCGCGGCGGCGATCTCGGGCAGGGCGGCCGGTTGTTCGGGCGGCAGGCATTCGTCGGGCTGAAGAGCGGCTTCGGCACGCTCGCATTCGGCCGGCAGTACACGATGACCTATCTCGCGCTGCAGGGCGCGGACATCATCGGCCCCGACATCTACGGGCTCGGCTCGTTCGACGCGTACGTGCCGAATGGCCGCGCCGACAACGCGGTGACCTACGTCGGCGCGTATCGCGGCGTGACGTTCGGCGCTGCGTATTCGTTCGGCCGCGACGGCGCGGGCACCGGCAACTCGCCGGGGCAGGGCACGTGCGCGGGGCAAGTGCCGGGCGACGCGGTGCAGTGCCGCAACTGGTCGGTGATGCTCAAGTACGACAGCGCGTACTTCGGTGCGGCGGCGTCGTACGAGGAACAGCGCGGCGGCACCGGCGCGGCCGCGAACTTCTTCGACGGCGTGGCGCCCGTTCCCTTCACCAGCAGCGGCGGCAAGGACGCGCGCACGCACGTGAGCGCGTATGCGCAGGCGGCCGGCGCGAAGATCGGCGCGGGCTGGATCGGGCGGCGCGTGTCGACCGGTTCGCCGGCCGCGGCCGGCGCGCATTCGGACCTGTTCTTCGTCGGCGCGTCGTATGCGGTGAAGCCGGATTTCGTCGTCGACGGCGAAGGCTACCGGATCGTCAACAGCGCGCACGACACGCGCGCGACGATGGCCACGCTGCGCGCGACCTATCTGCTGACCAAGCGCACGGCGGTCTATGCGCAATCGTCGTATCTGTGGAACAGCGCGCATGCGCGCTACTCGGTCAGCGGCGGCGGGCCCGGCACGACGCCCGGCGCGGGGATGGGGCAGCTCGGCGCGATGGTCGGCGTGCGGCACATGTTCTGATTCACCGGCGTGACGAACCGAACGGGAGTTATCTTGAACAGGAAATCTGCATTCCTCTGTATTGCGCCGCTGTCCGCCGCCGCGATGCTCGCCGGTTGCGGCGGCGACGATTCGATCAGCGCCGCGCCGACGCACCTGAGCGCCGCGACACCGGCCGCGATGGCGCAGACCTGCGACGCGCTCGCCGCGAAGCTCGCGTATGCGAACACGTCGTTCACGTCGGTGACGACCGCGGCCGCCGGCGCGCTCACGGTGGCGGGCAAACCGATCGCCGAGCACTGCGTGATCGCAGGGAAGATGAACGAGCGCGTGAGCACGGTCGACGGCAAGACCTATGCGATCGGCTTCGAAATGCGCTTGCCGAAGGCGTGGAATGGCCGCTTCTTCTACCAGGCGAACGGCGGCCTCGACGGCAACGTCGTGACCGCGACCGGCGAGATCGGCGGCGGCGGGCCGCTGACCGACGCGCTGAACCAGGGCTTCGCGGTGATCAGCTCGGATTCCGGGCACAGCGCCGCGCAGAATCCGCTGTTCGGCCTCGATCCGCAGGCGCGCATCGACTACGGCTACGGCGCGGTCGACGCGCTCACGCCGATGGCGAAGCAGGTGATCCGGCTCGCATACGGCAAGGCGCCCGATCGCAGCTATTTTGGCGGCTGCTCGAACGGCGGCCGACATGCGATGGTCACGGCGGTGCGCAACCCGGCGGACTACGACGGCATCATCGCGGGCGATCCGGGCTTTCATCTGCCGAAGGCGGCGATCGGCGAGATGTACGGCGCGCAGCAGTTCGCGAAGATCGCATCGGCGACTGGGTCGAACGGGCTGCCGGATATCCGCAGCGGCTTCAATGACGCGGAGCGGCAGTTCGTCGGCGCGAAGATCCTCGAGAAATGCGATGCGCTCGACGGTGCGGCCGACGGGATGGTGCAGGACGTCGCCGCGTGCCAGGCGCATTTCAGCGTCGATGCGGACATCCCGACCTGCGCGAACGGCACGCGCACGGGTGCGTGCCTGACGACCGCGCAGAAGACCGCGCTCGGGAACGTGTTCACGGGCGCACGCAACAGCGCGGGCACGGCGCTCTACGCGGGCTTTCCGTACGATCCGGGCATCGCCGGCGGTGGCTGGGCAGCATGGAAGCAGTCGAATTCGATCACGCTCGACCCGGCCGCGATGGCGTTCACGTTCATGTCGCCGCCAAAAACCGCCGCGGCGCTCGCGAACCTGCCCGGTTTCGCGCTCGGCTTCGACATGGACAACGACGCGCCGGCGATCTTCGCGACCAGCGGCGTGTACACGCAATCCGCGTGGACGTTCATGACGCCGCCCGACGAGACCAACCTGTCCGCGCTGAAGACGCGTGGTGCGAAGTTGCTCGTCTATCACGGCACTGGCGACCCGGTGTTCTCGTTCGACGATACGCGCGACTGGTACTCGCGGGTTGCGCAGGCGAACGGCGGCGATGCGTCGGATTTCGCGCGCTTCTATCCGGTGCCGGGGATGAACCATTGCTCGGGCGGCCCGGCGGCCGACCAGTTCGACCTGCTGACGCCGCTCGTGGCCTGGGTCGAGCAGGGGCAGGCGCCCGGTGCGGTGGTGGCCACTGCGCGCGATGCGACGAACGTGGCGCCGAATGCGGATGTGCCCGCGTCATGGGGTGCGGGACGTACGCGGCCGCTGTGCCCGTATCCGCAGGTGGCGCGCTACAACGGATCGGGCGACGTGAATTCGGCGGCGAGCTTCAGTTGTCGCTGACGTAGCCGTCGATGGGAGGCGGCCGGCGCATGCATTCGCGCGCCGGTCGCCTCATGTGTGCAACCGCTCATTTACTCGCCCGGTTCGACCGGCACCTCGAGCCCGACCTTCACGCGGCTCATGCTCACCAGCGTCTTGAACCGCTTCACGTTGTTGTTCGCGAAGAACAGCTCACGCGTGAGCGCGTTGTACTGATCCATGTTGCGCACGGCCAGGATCAGCACGAAATCCCATTCCCCCGTCACGTAGTAGCACTGCTGGATCTGCGGGCAGCGCTCGAAGGTGCGCTTCATCGCGTCGAGCTGGTCGATCTGCTCGCTTTCGACCTCGACGTTGACGACGATCGTCAGCGGATGATCGACCTTGTCCGGCGCGACGACGGCCGTGTAGCGCTCGATCACGCCGTCGTCCGCGAGACGTTTCAGGCGCCGGTTCACGGCCGCGGTCGACAAGTTGACGCGCGCGCCAAGTTCGCTTTGCGGCGTCTGCGCGTCGCGCTGGATTTCCATCAGCAGCTTGCGATCGAACGCATCGAGTGGGGTGGTCATGATGGCGCGTGAAACCTCGAAAGAATGAGAAATTTTTGCGTGGCGGCCGCCGATTTGGCGATTTTATTGACCCGCATGCGCAATATTATTTTTCGAACCGGCGGCGCGTGCAACCCGTGCGCGCCCGACCCGAACCGCCTCACGGAGTGCTGCCCGCCATGCTGATCGCCAACCCCCGCGCCTCGCGCACCGCCTATCCCCACGCGCTGCGCCGCGTGATGAACATCGCATCGGCCGACGAAAGCGGCGCGTGGCTGTCGCACTGGCCGCTCGTCGGCAACGCGCGCACGCCGCTGCGCGCGCTGCCGGATCTCGCCGCGCGGCTCGGCGTCGCGAGCGTCAGCGTGAAGGACGAGTCGTGCCGCTCGCCGCTCGGCAGCTTCAAGGCGCTTGGTGCGCCGATCGCGCTGGTGCGGCTCGTGAAGCGCCTGCGACGCACGCAGGATCTCGATCCGCAAGGGCTCGTCACCGGCCGCTACGCGGCGGAACTGGCCGACCTGACGGTGATCAGCGCGACCGACGGCAATCACGGCCGCGCGCTCGCCGCCGCCGCGCGTGCGATCGGCTGCGGGTGCGTGATCGTGCTGCACGCAAACGTCGACGCCGAGCGCGAACGCGCGATCTCCGCGTACGGCGCGCGGATCGTGCGCATCGAGGGGAACTACGACGAGTCGGTCGTCTGCGCGGCGCAGCTTGCGCAGGCAAACGGCTGGTATGTCGTGTCCGATACGTCGTACGACGGCTACGAAGCGATTCCGCGCGACGTGATGCAGGGCTATGGCGTGATCGCCGCCGAGGCCGCCGCACAGGCGGCGCAGGACGACGGGCGCCCGTTCACGCATGTGCTGCTGCAGGGGGGCGTGGGCGGCCTCGCCGCGGGCGTCGCGAGTTACCTGTGGGAGCGCGACGGCGTGCAGCGGCCGCGTTTCATCGTCGTCGAGCCGCGCCAGGCCGATTGCCTGTACCAGAGTGCGCTCGCTGGGCGCGCGTCCAGGGCGACCGGCAGTGTCGACTCCGTGATGGCGGGGCTCGCGTGCGGCGAGGCGTCGCCGCTGGCGTGGGACTTCCTCGAGATGTGCATCGACTACTTCATGCTGATCGACGACGAAGACGCGGTGCAGGCGATGCGCGGCCTCGCGGCCGGCAGCGTGCGCGACGTGCCGCTCGTGGCCGGCGAATCGGGCGCGGCCGGCGTCGCGGGGCTCGACGTGCTGATGCGCGACCCTGCGCTCGCACGGCAGGTGGGGCTCGATGCGCACTCGCGCGTGCTGGCGATCAATACGGAAGGCGCGACGGCGCCGTCCGTGTACCGGAACTGCGTCGGCGAAACGGCCGATGCCGTGCTCGCGCGGCAGCGCGCCTGGCTGGACCGCGCGGCAGTGGCGGCCTGAACGACATCCCGACCGATCCCGACCGATCCCGATCGACCACGACTGACGAGGCCAACGCGATGGACGCAACCGAAGAAAGCACGCTGCAGGGGCAACTGAAGACCTGGCGCCGCCACTTGCACCAGCATCCGGAGACGGGGTTCGAAGAGGTGAACACGTCGGACTACGTCGCGCGCATCCTGACGACGCTCGGGCTCGACGTGCATCGCGGGATCGGCGGCACGGGGCTCGTCGCGAACCTGACGGCCGGCACCGGCAAGCGCGCGATCGGCATCCGCGCGGACATGGACGCGCTGAACATCGCCGAGCACGCGCCGGGCCGCGAACACGCGTCGCGCACGCCCGGCAAGATGCATGCGTGCGGGCACGACGGCCACATGTCGATGGTGCTCGGCGCCGCGCAGCTGCTGGCCGAGCGCAAGGATTTCGACGGCACCGTGCGTTTCATTTTCCAGCCGGCCGAGGAGCACGGCCGCGGCGCGAAGGCGATGATGGCCGACGGGCTGTTCGAGCGCTTTCCGGTCGATGCGATCTTCGGCGCGCACAACATGCCGGGCATGCGCGCGGGCACGTTCTCGACGCGTGCGGGCGGGATCATGGCGAGCGAGGACAACTTCGTGATCCGGATCGACGGGCGCGGCACGCATGCGGCACGCCCGCACATGGGCATCGACCCGATCGTGATCGGCGCGCAGGTCGTGCTCGCGCTGCAGACGATCGTGTCGCGCAATCTCGATCCGGGCGAGCAGGCCGTGATCTCGTGCACGGAGTTCATCACGGACGGGCTGCGCAACGTGCTGCCGTCGACGGTGACGATCAAGGGCGACACGCGCAGCTATTCGCGCGACGTGCAGGCGCTGCTGGCCACGCGGATGCGCGAGATCAGCGAAGGGATCTGCCGCACGCACGGCGCGACCTGCACGTTCGAGTACACGCATGAGTTCGCGCCGACGGTGAATTCGCCGGAATGGGTCGACACGGCCGTGCGGGCCGCGGCGCAGGTGGCGGGCGCGGAGAACGTGGACGCGAACGTCCAGCCGATGATGATCTCGGAAGACTTCGGCGCGTTCCTGCAGGCGGTGCCCGGCAACTTCGTCTTCATCGGCAACGGCGAGGCGGCAGGGCGCGGCGGCGTGCCGCTGCATAACGCGGGCTATGACTTCAACGACGAGATCCTGTCGATCGGCGCGCGGTATTTCGAGGCGGTGGCGCGGCAGGCGTTGAAGGCGGCGTAGCGCATCGCTGCATGAGGCGGATGCGACGGGAAACGGCTCGCTGTGCGGCGGTCCGTTTCACTGTCACGCGACACGAGCGACGCCGCAGCCGCTGGCAACACATCGTGGCCGCGATCGCGCGATGTGTTGCCTGCCGCGAATGTCACGCCATCACACCAGCTCGCCGAGGCACGCGTCGAACTGCGCGACGAGCCGGTCGACGTCATCGGCCGTCGTCTGCGGACAGACGAGCATCATGTTGTGGAACGGCGTGATCAGCACGCCGCGATTCAGCAGGTACAGGTGCACGATGTGCTCGAGTTCGCTGTCGAGCTGCGCGCCGGCGATCGTGCCGTTGCGCGGCGGCACGGGCGCGAATTGAAACTCGGTGCGCGCGCCGATGCGCGTCACGCACCACGGCAGGTTGTGTTTCGCGATCGCCTGCTCGAGCCCCGTCGCCAGCCGCGCGGCGAGTTCGAACATATGCGCATAGGCCGCGTCGGTCGCGACTTCGGCGAGCGTCGCACGCATCGCATGCATCGCGAGCATGTTCGCGGTGAGCGTCGTGCCGATCCCCGAATGGCCGGGCGGCGCGTTCAGCTTCGCCTGCTTCGCGCGTTCCGCGAATTCGGCGCTGAACCCGTACACCGCGCACGGCACGCCGCCCGCGATCGGCTTGCCGACCACCAGCATGTCCGGCTCGAGATCGTGCGCGACCGCATAGCCGCCTGGGCCGCTGCTGATCGTGTGCGTCTCGTCGATCACGAGCAGCGTGCCATGGCGGCGCGTCAGTTCGCGGGCCGCCTGCCAGAAGCCCGGATCTGGCAGCACCATTCCGATGTTCGTCATCGCGGGCTCGGCGAGCACGCAGGCGACATCGCCGCCTTTCAGCGCCGCTTCGAGCGCGGCGAGATCGTTGAATTCGACGACGCGGGTGTTCGCGAGCAGGTCGTAGGACTGCCCGAGCAGGCTGTCGCGCTGCACGGGGCGGCCATCGACGAGATCGACGAAGACGTCGTCGACCGTGCCGTGATAGCAGCCGTTGAACACGACGATCGTGTTGCGGCCGGTGGCCGCGCGCACCCAGCGCAGCACGAAGCGGTTCGCGTCGCTCGCGCTCAGCGCGAATTGCCAGACCGGCAGCCGGAAGCGGCGCGCGAGTTCGCGCGACACCCACGCGGCATCCTCGCTCGGCAGCATCGTCGTGTAGCCGCGCGTGGCCTGCTCGACGAGTGCCCGCGCGACGGGTTCGGGCGCATGGCCGAACATCGCACCGGTGTCGCCGAGGCAGAAGTCGGCGTAGCGGTGGCCGTCGACGTCGGTGAAGGTCGCGCCGCGCGCTTCTTTCACATACAGCGAGAACGGCGTCGACCAGTCCTGCATCCAGTGCAACGGCACGCCGAACAGCAAGTGCTCGGACGCTTCCGCGGACAGGGCGCGGGAGACCGGCATGGCTTCGGTGAATGCACGGCGCTCGCGATCGAACAGCGCGCGGGCGCGGATGAGGTCGACTCCGTGGCGGGAAGGCAAAGGCAGCTCCTGGGCTGTGAGGATGACGAAGACGATAGCGCGGAGCGCGGGGGGCTGAATAGAGGCGGAATTACCGAGGCGGACGCAGGTGCTCGGACGCGGCGATTCAATGATGCGCACGTTGACGTGCGTGCAGCACGAAGACCCGGCTCATGTTTCCATTCGATTCAATTTGATTGGGAGATAGCATGGGTAAATAAAAAACGGAAATCGGCATAAAGGTTTCCATGTATTTGATTCCGGTTTTTCGCAACCTATCGTTGACGCATGTCGTTGCGTGAATATGTCCACATGGCTAGGTGAATACTGCCTTACGGGAGGGTGACGGCAGGGTGGGCAGGCCGGCGAAAGGGCATTGCCGGCCCCATGCGCGCAATGGCGGAAATGGCATTCCACGGGGATATTGCATTCAAATTTCGAGATACTGGAATATCGAATTTGAATGGAATGGGCGGAATGTTTTGTCCGAATCGAACCGCTCGTGGGCGGCGTTCGGATTTCACGAAACGGCCTGAATACGGAATAGAAAAATGAAGATCGGCAAATACATTATCGCGGCGGGCGCATGCATTGCATTCACCGGCATTGCCCAGGCGGGTCCGACGTCGCCGCACGCCGTCGTCAAGACGATCCGGCTGACGGCGCACATTGGCGACAGCCTGTTCGTGTCGACGTCGGGCGATGCGGCCGCCCATGGCGTGGTCGAGCTGAATTCGACGGACGGCTCGCCGCAGACGTTCGGCGCAACGCTGCCGATCCGCGTCTACACGACGAATCCCGACGTCCGCGTCGCGCTGCTGCAGCCGCTGAGGCTGTCGAACGGCCGCTACGACATGACCGACGCGAAGGTCGTGCTGGCGGACAAGGCCGCCGGCGCGGACATCGCGCACGATGGTGCGCGCACGCTCACCCTGGTCAAGCCCGGCATCAATGGCTACGACGAAACCCGCAACCTGACGATCCGTGCCAATGCGCCCGCTACGCGCGGGGCAGCCGGGGTCAACGGAAGCTACCGGGGCGATCTGGTGCTGATGTTCGAACCGGTCGCGTCGGCGGGGGACGATACGGTTCCGGGCGGCAGGGTGGCGGCGGTAGACAAGTAAGGATCTGGCCGGCCGGGTTGCTGCAATAAAAGTTTTTGCGCATAAACCGACAGCGGCACGACTGGCCGCTGTCGTATTGCATGGAAAGTTAGTGTGTGCTCACACTTGGGCTGTTTCGTTCGACGTGTGTTCGGCGCCGGTCCATGGTGTGCCGACGTCGCTGCGAATGACGGGAGCGCCGACGCGCGGTGCCGGTGAGTGGGTGCTCGCTTGGCGGTGCCTGACGCTTCCCGTTCGCAGCAGCGGCACGCTACGCCAGCGTCTTGACCATGTGGTGCTCGTCGTAGAAGCGGCCATCGACGAACATCGAGCGCGGTTCCGTCCCGAACCGCACGAATCCCTGCGACGCATACAGCCGCTCCGCGGTGGCGTTGACCTCGTTCACGCACAGCATCAGTTGCTTGCAGTCCCATTCCCGCGCCGCGTGCGCGGTCGCGCTTTCGAGCAGCGTTTGCGCGATGCCTTGCCCGCGATACGCGGGATCGACGAACACGCCCCAGATCGTCGCCTTGTGCGCGATCTTCACGCGCGCATCGCGGCGCACGCCCGTGATGCCGACGAGCGTATCGCCGTCGAACGCGCCGAACACGGCGCGTTCATGGGTCGGCGTGATGCGCGTCGCGAATTCGTCGACCGGCACCTGCGATTCTTCGTCGAGCGTCGGCAGGAAGGAGGTGGGGGCGGTGTCGACCGCACGCAGGCGAACGGTCTGGAAACGGGCGGCGTCGGCCGCTTCGAGCAGGCGGGTGGTGATCGTCATCGGGGGCGTTCCGGTTGAAGGTCGTGCATGCCGGCGCGAGCCGCTGGGGCCGCGGGATGCATCGTCCTTATCGTAATAGGAATCCCGGTGTCGCGCGGCGACGTTCGGCACCGCCGCGTGATCGCATTCAGATCGTCAGAGCGTCAGATCGCGTCGCGCGGCCGCCTGGCATCGCCGTCGACGCAGCACGCGAGCACCTCGGCATCGGTGTCGCCGAGGCTCAGGTACACGTGCCCGACCGCGCTGTCGAAATACAGGCTGTCGCCGGCGCCGAGCCGGTACGCATGGCCGTTCTCGAAGCGCAGCTCCAGCTCGCCGCTCAGCACGAACACGAACTCCTCGCCGCTGTGCCGGATGTAGTCGGGGAAGTCCGACAGCTTGCGCGCATGGATGCGCCCGCGCACGGGCACCATCCGCTTGCCGGTCAGGTCGTTCGCGAGCATCCCGTACGCGTAGTTCGGCGTGTCATAGACCATCTGCTGGCCGGCCGGCGTGAACGACGGCGTCATCGCGCCGGCGGGCGCCGGGCGGCCGAACATCGTGTCGAAGTCGAGCGCGAGCGCATGCGTGAGCGCCGCGAACTTGTCGTAGGTGAGCGCGATGTCGCCGCGCTCGGCCTTCGAAATCGTCGACACCGCGATACCGGAGCGCTCGGACAGTTGCGCGAGCGTCAGGCCGCGCGACTTGCGCGCGTCGCGCAGCCGCGCGCCGACCGTCTGGTGGTCGAGCTGCGGCGCGGCGTCGGTGGGCGGCGGAACGGGGGCGGTGGCTTTGGGCATGCGGATACGGGGCGCGGCGTACGTGACGTGAATACGGGTTTTGTCGTATACGAGAATAAATTTTCTCGTATATGATAATTTTCGTCGAAATCGCCGATGGTGGGCGTGACGGCCACTCTAGCATCGGACGGCGCGAAACTCGCGGGGCCGGTGCGGCCGGCGTGAACGACACGTGTGCGTATCGGCACAGCTCGCCCGTGCGGCGGTTGCCCGACGATTCCGCATACGGCAGCGGCTTTCCCAGCCATTTATTTTCCCGGCCGGTCGCGGCCGGCCTTGCGAAGGTGCAAACCATCATGTCCAGTGAAATCCAACGTCTGCAGACGAGCGCACGCATGAGCCAGGTCGTGATCGCGAACGGCTTCGTCCACCTGGCCGGCCAGGTGCCCGATACGGCCGGCGCGCCGATCGCCGTGCAGGCGACCGAAATCCTCACGCGCATCGACGCGCTCCTCGCCTCGGCCGGCGTCGACAAGACGCGCGTGCTGACGGCCAACATATGGCTCAGCGATGCCGCGCACTTCGACGCATTCAATGCGGTGTGGGACGCCTGGGTGCCGGCCGGCCACGCGCCGACCCGCGCCTGCGTGCAGGCGTTGCTGATGAAACCCGGTCTCGACGTCGAGATCGCCGTGACCGCGCTCGCCTGACGCCCGCGCCGCGCGCCCCGAGGAACGCCCGATGACATTCGACACGCTCGTCCTGGGCGGCGGCATGATCGGCGTGTCCGTTGCCGTGCACCTGCAACAGCGCGGCCTGTCGGTCGCGCTCGTCGACCGCAAGGCGCCCGGCAACGAGACGTCGCTCGGCAATGCCGGGCTGATCCAGCGCGAAGGCGTGTATCCGTACGCGTTTCCGCGCGGCTTCGGCACGCTGCTGAAATACGCGTGCAACCGCTCGCCCGACGTCCGCTATCACGTCGGTGCGCTGCCGAAACTGATTCCGTTCCTGTACCGCTACTGGCGCAACTCGCATCCGGCGCGCCATGCGGAGATCGCGCGCGCGTATGCGCCGCTGATCGAACACTGCGTGACCGAGCATCGCGCGCTGATCGACGCGTCCGGCGCGGGCGCATTGCTGCGCGAAGGCGGCTGGCTGAAGGTGTTCCGCACGGCCGCGACGCGCGATGCCGAAACGCGCGCCGCCGAGCGCTGGCACGCCGAATACGGCGTGACCTTCGACGCGCTCGATGCGGCCGCGCTGCGCGACGCCGAGCCGAACCTGAGCCGCGCGCTGGTCGGCGCGCTGCGCTACACGGGCTCCGATTCGATCAGTGATCCGAATGCACTCGTGACCGCGTATGCGCGCCACTTCGAGCAGCTCGGCGGCCGCATCCTGACCGGCGACGCGCTGACGCTGTCGGCCGCGAACGGCTGGCGCGTCGACACCGCGCAAGGCCCGGTCGATGCGCGCGCGGCGGTCGTCGCGCTCGGGCCGTGGTCGGACCTGCTGTGCGAACGGCTCGGCTACACGCTGCCGCTCGCGGTCAAGCGCGGCTATCACATGCACTACGCGGCGCAGCCGGGCGCGCGGCTGAACGGGCCCGTGCTCGATGCCGACAGCGGCTTCCTGATCACGCCGATGACGCGCGGCATCCGCCTGACGACCGGCGTCGAGCTCGGGCTTTGCGATACGCCGCCGACGCCCGTCCAGCTCGCCGCCGTCGAACCGGTCGCGCGCGAGCTGTTTCCGCTCGGCGCGCGCGTCGACGGCGCGCCGTGGCTCGGCCGCCGGCCGTGCACGCCCGACATGCTGCCCGTGATCGGTGCGGCGCCGCGCCACCGCGATCTGTGGTTCGCGTTCGGGCATGCGCATCACGGCTTCACGCTCGGCCCCGTGACCGGCCGGCTGGTCTCCGACCTGATGACCGGCACGCAGCCGTTCGTCGACCCGACGCCGTTTCGCGTCGAACGCTTTCTGCACGGCCGCTGAACCGGCGACCGTGCGCTGCAGCAGGGCGGCCGGCACACGACGCCGGCCGCTCCATCCAGCGGCCGGCCGACCCGGCTCGCCGCGACGATCAACGACTGGAGACAACATGCAACAGCACACGATGCGGCGCGAACTCGGCGCGCGCCAGATTTCGTTCATGGCGCTCGGCATGGCCATCGGCGTCGGCCTGTTCCTCGGCTCGGCGTCCGCGATCAAGGCGGCCGGGCCCGGCGCGCTCGTCGCCTACCTGATCGGCGGCGCGATGATTTTCCTGATCATGCGCGCGCTCGGCGAGATGGCCGTGCACCGGCCGGTGTCCGGCTCGTTCGGTGCGTATGCGTTCGAATACGTCGGGCCGTTCGCCGGCTACGTGGTCGGCTGGAGCTACTGGCTGCTGATGGTCGGCGTCGGTGTCGCGGAGACGACCGCCATCGGCATCTACATGGGCTTCTGGTTTCCGGATGTGCCGCAGTGGCTGTGGGTCGTGTCGGCGATCGCCGCGATCTCGGCGTTCAACCTGCTCAACGTGAAGGTGTACGGCGAGCTGGAGTTCTGGTTCGCGATCGTGAAGGTCGTGACGATCGTGCTGATGATCGCGGGCGGCGCGCTGATCGTGTTCACCGGGATCGGCCATGGCGGCGAGCCCGTCGGCCTGTCGAACCTGTGGCGCCACGGCGGCGTGTTTCCGCATGGCGTGCTCGGGGTCGTGAGCGCGCTGCCGATCGTCGCCTATTCGTTCGCGGGCGTCGAGATGATCGGCCTCACCGCCGGCGAGGCGCGCGAGCCGCAGAAGATGATTCCGCGTGCGATCAACTCGGTGCTGTGGCGCATCCTGATCTTCTACGTCGGCGCGCTGTTCATCATCATGGCGCTGTATCCGTGGCACGAGCTCGGCGAGCATGGCAGCCCGTTCGTGACGACGTTCGAATCGCTCGGGCTGCGACAGGCCGCCGGCATCGTCAACTTCGTGGTCGTGACGGCCGCGTTGTCGAGCTTCAACTGCATCGTGTTCAGCGGCGCGCGCATGCTGTCGAGCATGGCCGGCAACGGCCTCGCGCCCGCGTCGTTCGCGGCGCTGAGCGCAAGCGGGTCGCCGTCGCGCGCGGTGCGGGCGACCGTGCTGTTCATGTCGGTCGGCGTGGTACTGAACTACGTGATCCCGGCACGCGTGTTCGGCTGGCTGATGTCGTTCCTGTCGTTCGACGTGGCCGTGATCTGGGCGATGATCGTGCTGACCCACATGCGGTTCCGGCGCGCGCTGGCCGCGCGCGGCGAGACGGTGGCGTTCCGCCTGCCGTACGCGTCGGTCACGTCGTGGATCTGCCTCGTGTTCGTCGCGTTCGTGTTCGTGATGCTTGGCGTCGATCCGTCGACGCGCGGGTCGCTGTATGCCGGCGCGGCGGTGATGGCGCTGATGGCGATCCTCTACCGGCGTTCGCGGCATCTGCAGGCGGCTGCGCGGTCGACGCGCGTCGGGCTTGGTGTCGAGCGGGTGTGACGCCGATGCCCGGGGCACCGGTGCGGGTGAGCGTTGGAGTGATCGCGCGACGGGGGCGTTGCGGGCGAGGGTGCCGCGGAAATATCGGCGGCGCGTGATGCGCGCCGCGCGGGCATGAAGAACGAGAGCGAGGTGAAACAGGCGCGCCGTCGCGCCGAACCGGTGCCCGACGCCAAACGCGCGACGAGGCGCCCGATCAGGTCAGGCGCTCCGCATCGGAATCAATAACGCGACAATTGATTGCCGTTGATCTGCACGCGATCGCCCGGACGCAGGTTGCCCGGCGACTGCACGTCGAACGAGCGCATCGTGCCGTCGCTGACCTGCACGTCGATCCGGTAGCTGCTCGGGCCTTGCGCGGCGCCCATCTGCTGGCCGATCTGGTTGCCGGCCACCGCACCGCCGAGCGCGCCGATCACGGTGGCCGCATCGCGGCCGTGACCGCGGCCGAACTGGTTGCCGACCAGGCCGCCGACCAGCGCACCGACGACGGTGCCGGCGACGCCCGACGGGCCGACCGAGCCATTGACCGGCTGGATGTTCGAGACCGTGCCGTATTGCGTGCCGTAGCCGTTGCCGTACTGCTGCTGATTGCCGTACTGGTCATATGGCTGCGACCCGTATTGCTGCGGGTTGCCGTACTGATCGTACGGCTGCGGCGCCTGGTTCGGATACGGCTGTTGCTGCTGCACGTAACCCGGTTGCGAATACGCGGGCTGCGCGTAGCCGGGCGTTGCGTATTGCTGCTGCTGCGGATACCCCGGCTGCGCGCCGTAGTAACCCGGCGCGACGCAGGCGGTCAGCGGAAGCGCCGCGACGGCGACGAGCGAGGCGAACAGAACGGTCTTCGTGGAAGGCATGCGCATCATGATGATTCCTGCATCGGCAACGGGTTCGCCGACGAATGCCGGAACGGGTGGCGAACTCGGCGTGAGTATAAGGAATGGCCGGAGGCGCGTCCGGTGCGGCCGGGTAACAACGTGTAAAGTCTGTTGCCGCGTAAATCGCCGCGCGGACGGGGCGCGGCAGCGACGCCCGGCAAGGGCGCGACACGCCTTCCGGACATCCGCATTCCGGTGATGCCGATACTGCGCGACCTTCGGCCTTTCCGCCGTCTTCCCCGTGATCCCGCCCCATCGCCGTGCGTGGCCCGGCGGCCGCGCGCGCCGCGCATCGCGAAATCGAATGCGCGGCATCGCGACATTTAATTGGCCTCGGGCGACGGCGTCCGATATCGTGGCCGGATTCCCTGCCAACGGTCGCGCCGTGCCGGCTGCGGCGCCTTCCCCTGTCCGCGCCGTGACGTGCCGTGACCGCCCCACATTCCGAGCCATGACCGATCGTATCTTCATCAACGCCGTCGACGCCGGCGGCCAGCCCATCCACCTCGTCGTCCGTGACGGCCGCTTTGCCGCGATCGGCGCCGATTGCGCCGCCGCGCCCGGCGCGCAAACGATCGACCTCGACGGCCGCGTCGTGCTGCCCGGCTTCGTCGACGGTCACATCCATCTCGACAAGAGCTTCGTCGGCGATCGCTGGGTGCCGCACGAACCGGTCGGCACGCTGCGCGAGCGGCTCGCGGTCGAGAAGCGCCAGCTCGCGGCCGCGCCGCCGATCGTCGAGCGTGCGAACGCGCTGATCGCGCAGGCCGCCGCCTTCGGCACGGTCGCGATGCGCAGCCACGTCGACGTCGATGCGACCACCGGCCTGTCGAACCTGCAGGCAGTGATGGCCGCGCGCGAGCAATGGCGCGGCATCGTCGATATCGAACTGGTCGCGTTTCCGCAGGCCGGCGTCGTCACGTGCCCCGGCACCGCCGAGATTCTCGACGCGGCCGTGCGCGAAGGCGCGGACGTGGTCGGCGGGATCGACCCGACGACGCTCGACGGCGATGCGGACGGCCAGCTCGACATCGTGTTCGGCATCGCCGAGAAGCGCGGCGCGAAGATCGACATCCACCTGCACGAGCCCGGTGAAACGGGCATCGCGCAGCTGCTGCGGATCGCGGCGCGCACGCGCGCGGCGGGGCTCGGCGGCCGCGTGAACGTGAGCCATGCGTATGCGCTCGGCCAGGTGAGCGATGACGACGTGCAGCGCACCGCGGCGGCATTGGCCGACGCCGGCGTGTCGATCCTGACGAATGCGCCGGGCGATTGCGCGTTTCCGCCGGTGCAAGCGCTGCGCGACGCGGGCGTGCACGTATTCGCGGGCAACGACAACATCCGTGACGCCTGGTGGCCGTTCGGCAACGGCGACATGCTGCAGCGCGCGATGATGGTCGGCTATCGGTCGGGCTTCTACACCGACGAAGCGCTCGGCATCGCGCTCGACATGGCGACGCACGCCGGCGCACGCGTGATCGGCAAGGAGAACTACGGAATTGCAGTCGGCTGCGATGCGACGTTCGTCGCGGTGCGTGCGCCGAATGCGGCGGCGGCCGTCGCGGGCGTGCCGGCCGAGCGCTGGGTGTTCCGTCGCGGCGAAAGCGACACCGGCGCACCGTTCGCTCCCGCGCTGCGCTTCACGCGCTGACCGACCTGACCGGCGGCACGGCGTGCGCCGTGCCTCCTTCGCACTGAACGCACTGAACGCACTGACTGCACTGACCGACCTCACCGGAACCGACATGACGAACCTGCTGATCCGCAACGTCCGCCCGAACGCCGACGCCGCGCTCGACATCCTGATCGAAGGCGATCGCATCGCGCGTGTCGGCCCGTCGCTCGACGCGCCCGCCGGCTGCGCGATCGAGGACGGTGCAGGCGCGCTCGCGCTGCCCGGCCTCGTCGAAGGCCACACGCACCTCGACAAGACGCACTGGGGGATGCCGTGGTATCGCAACCAGGTCGGGCCGCGCCTCGTCGACCGCATCGAGAACGAGCGCCACTATCGCGCGACGAGCGGCCATGACGCCGGCGCCGCGTCGCTCGCGCTGGCGCGTGCGTTCCTCGCGGCCGGCACGACGCGCATCCGTACGCACGTCGACATCGATACCGAAGCCGGGCTGCGGCATCTGCACGGTGTGCTCGCGACCCGCGAGACGCTGCGCGGGCAGGTGGAGATCCAGATCGTCGCGTTTCCGCAATCGGGCGTGCTCAAGCGGCCGGGTACCGATGCGCTGCTGTCCGAAGCGCTGGCCGCCGGCGCCGATCTGCTCGGCGGGCTCGACCCGTGCGCGATCGAAGGCGATCCGGTCGAAGCGGTGGACGTGCTGTTCGCGATCGCCGAGCGCCACGGCCGCGGGCTCGACCTTCATCTGCACGAGCGCGGATCGATGGGCGCGTACTCGCTCGACCTGATCCTGCAGCGCACGGCTACGCACGGCATGCAGGGCAAGGTGACGATCAGCCATGGGTTCTGTCTCGGCGATATCGCCGAACGTGAGCGCGATGCGCTGCTCGCGCGGATGGCCGAACTCGGCGTCGGGCTCGTCACGACCGCGCCCGCGGCGGTGCCGGTGCCGCCGGTGGCCGCGTGCCGCGCGGCGGGCGTGACGGTCATCGGCGGCAACGACGGCGTGCGCGATACGTGGACGCCGTATGGGTCGCCCGACATGCTCGAACGCGCGATGCTGATCGGCATGCGCAACGATTTCCGCCGCGACGATGCGCTCGAAGTCGCGCTCGACTGCGTGACGCACGGCGCGGCGCGCGGCTGCGGCTTCGACGGTTACGGGCTGCAGCCGGGCAGTCGCGCGGACGTCGTGTTGGTCGACGCGCTGACGTTCGCCGAGGCTGTCGTCGCACGGCCGGTGCGGCGGCTCGTCGTGTCGTCGGGGAAGATCGTCGCGCGCGACGGCGCGCTGGTCTGAGTGAAGCGTGAGCGCAGCGTCGCCCCGGTATGATTGGGTTTTCAGCGGGATTGCCCGGGAGACGACGATGCGACGCACGACAGCGGCACGGGCCGCACGATGGATGGCGGCGGCCCTGTTCGCCGTGAGCGCCGTGAACGCGGTGGCGGCCGGCCCAACGGACGCACAGCAGGAAGCCAACCGGCGGACGGTGCTCGCGTTCTACGAAAAAGGCCTGAACGAGAAGGACGCCGACGCCGCGCTCGCGTACGTCGGCGATCGCTACGTGCAGCACAACCCGAACGCGGCCGACGGCCGCGACGGCTTCCGCAAGTTCGTCGCGTTCCTGCGCGACAAATATCCGCAGTCGCACAGCGAGATCAAGCGTTCGTTCGTCGACGGCGACTACGTGATCCTGCACGTGCATGCGGTGCGCGAACCGGGCACGCGCGGCAGCGCGATCGTGGACATCTTCAAGCTCGAGAACGGCAAGATCGTCGAGCACTGGGACGTCAATCAACCCGTGCCCGAGCAGGCCGCGAACGGGAACACGATGTTCTGACGAGGGCCGGGCGCTCGGGCATGTCGACGCGCCCGCGATCTCGTCGTATCGGCCGTGCCGCGGCGTCCTTCACGTTGCCGCGGCGTCCGGCCTGCTTGCTACTCCTCCAACTCCAGCATCGTCGCGAGCGCCTTCGTCAGTTCGCGGACCATCGGGTCGGCCGTCGGCCGATGCAGGATCGCGATGTCCATGTGCTCGATCGGCGCGAAACCCTGCTTCGCGGTCAGCACGACGTGCTCGTCCGTCACCACGCGCGCGGGCAGCACGCTGATGCCGAGCCCGTCTGCGACGGCGGCCTGGATGCCGCTCAGGCTCGACGTCGTGAAGCTGATCCGCCAGCGGCGGCCGCGCTCCTCGATCGCCTTGATCATGTCGTCGCGATAGAGCCCGCGCGGCGGAAACACGACGATCGGCACCGGATCGAGATCGATCGACGGATGCTTCGCGCTGTCGATCCAGCGCAGCTTCTCGGGCCAGCGCACGACGGCCTCGCGGCTGTCGCGACGCTGCTTGATCAGCACGAGGTCGAGCTCGCCACGGTCGTACGCGGCGCTGATGTCGCGGCTCAGCCCGCACATCACTTCGAGCTTCACTTGCGGATGCGCGCGCTTGAATGCCGCGAGCGCATGCGTCGTGCGGCCCGCCGCGAAATCGTCGGGCACGCCGAGCCGGATCGTCAGCGCGACCGTGGCGCCCGACAACGCTTCCAGCATCTCGTCGTTCAGCGCGATCATGCGCCGCGCATAGCTGAGCACCGTCACGCCCGCGTCGGTCGGCCGCACGTCGCGCGTGCCGCGGTCGAGCAGGCGGTGTCCGGCGATTTCCTCGAGCCGGCGCACCTTCTGGCTGACCGTCGACTGCGTCGAATGCAGACGCGCGGACGCCGTCGTGAAGCTGCCGCAGTCGGCGACCATCACGAGCGCGCGCAGCAGGTCGAGGTCGAACAGGGGTCTATTCATTTATGCACTTCTGTGGATTCGAACATTTCATTTCCAAATGCGTGCGACGACTTTTAACATGGCCGGACGGAGTGGGCAATCGCGGTTTCGCCGGACGGGGCGTGGCGTCGCGCGGGCTGTTGAGGCGTCTGGCGCATACTCCAGTGGCGGTATAGGGCGCTTTGCTGGAGCGATCTGAACCGCGCTTGGAAAGTGCTGCGTCAATCGCCTGTGTAGACGTCGCCGTTCGCGAATATCCGGGGAAATACGCTGTGTGTCGGATGCACCTCGCACAGGGTAAACACGCAAAAATCACCGCTTTAGCCCTAGACCAGCCACTGCACTTGCCTTCAGGTTCGCGTCCGCCTTCACTGCCTTTCTATGCCCGCTGTCCCCGCTTGCGCTCAAAAATTGAGCGGTCTAGACTGCAATGCAGTTTCATCGAAGTCCCTGTCTTTCGCGCACCGCGCCGGGCGATCCGGCGCACCGCTCCCCACCGGACGCCGGCGTTCGCCCGCCGCGTCGAGACCTACAAGGACGCACCATGAACCGCACTGCAAAGCTCCTCGTTACCGCGCTCGCGTTCGCGCCGCTCACGTCTTTTGCACAGGACACGTCGACGATCCGCTGGGGCATCGACCCCACGTATCCGCCGTTCGAGGCGAAGCTGCCCGACGGCTCGCTCGCCGGCTTCGACATCGACCTGCGCAATGCGATCTGCGAGCAACTGCATGCGAAGTGCGTGTGGGTCGAGCAGGGCTTCGACGGGATGATTCCGGCGCTGCGCGCACGCAAGTTCGACGTGATCATGTCCGCGATGACGGCCACCGACGAGCGGCTCAAGCAGATCGACTTTTCGAACAAGCTGTATGCGTCGCCGGGTGCGCTCGTCGCACCGGTCGGCTCGACGCTGCTGCCGACCGCCGCGTCGCTCGCGGGCAAGCGCGTCGGGATCGACCAGGGCACGACGCAGGAGGCGTACGCGAAGGCCGAATGGGCGACCAAGGGCGTGACGATCGTCTCGTACCAGAACCAGGACCAGGTGTACCAGGATCTCGTCAACGGCCGCCTCGACGCGACCTTCCAGGACAAGACGCAGGCCGGCTACTCGTTCCTGAAAACGCCGCGCGGCAAGGGCTACGCGTTCGCGGGCCCCGACGTGACCGACGTGCGGATCACCGGCTACGGCGTCGCGATGGGCGTGCGCAAGGGCGATGAAGCGATGAAGAAGAAGCTGAACGACGCGATCGTCGCGATCCGCGCGAACGGCACGTACCAGAAGATCGCCGCGAAATATTTCGACTTCGACATCTACGGTGCGAAGCAGCAACTGACGTCCGCACCGTGAATCAGTGATTCCGTGATTCCGTGATTCACTCCATCGACAGGCACACCATGACGAGTATCCAGGACCGCGTCGCACAAGCCGTGACGCCCGAACTGATCGCCGCGTTCCGCGAGGAAGGCGCGGTCTGCGTCAAGGGCATCTTCTCGCCCGACGAAGTCGCCGCGCTGCGCGCCGGCATCGACACGAATCTCGCGCACCCGAGCGAGCGCGCGAAAGTCGCGAGCCGGCCCGACGATCCGGGCTGGTTCTTCGAGGATTTCTGCAACTGGCAGCACAACGACGCGTATCGCGACTTCATCGTGCGCTCGCCCGCGCCGTCGGTCGCCGCCGCACTGATGGGCACCGAGCACGTGCGACTGCATCACGACCACCTGCTCGTGAAGGAGCCCGGCACGCGGCAGCGCACGCCGTGGCACCAGGACCAGCCGTACTACAACATCGAAGGCGACGACAACGTCAGCATGTGGATTCCGGTCGATCCGGTGCCGCTCGAATCGACGCTGGAATTCGTCGCGGGCTCGCATCTCGGGCCGTGGCTGATGCCGCGCACGTTCATGGACAAGGAAGCGAAGTGGTTCCCGGAAGGGAGCCTGGCTGACCTGCCCGACATCGAAGGCGACCGCGCGGCGTTTCCGATCCGCCACTGGGCGCTCGAGCCCGGCGACATGGTGTGTTTCCGGATGCTCACGCTGCACGCGTCGGGGGGGACGCAGAACCGTCGGCGTGCGTTCTCGATCCGCTTCGTCGGCGACGATATCCGTCACGCGCCGCGCCGCTGGAAGACGTCGCCCGATTTCCCGGGGCTCGCCGAGCAGCTGCCCGACGGCGCGCCGCTCGATCACCCGCTGTTTCCGGTCGTGTGGTCGCGTGACGCGGGGCAGGCCCGCGCGATCTGACGCGGGCGGGTGTGCGTGACGGACGCGGCGGCCGCTTTCTGACGAAACGGCCGCCGCGCGCTTTTTTACGTTGGGAAAGGGATCAGGTCGGGTGGCGTCCGGCGCCCGGCTTGAAGCGCGAGCCGAGCCGGTAGCGGTTGCCCGGGTGCAGGAAGTGCACGAACGTGACGGGCTGCCCGTTCGTCCAGGTGCGGCGCGTGAGCGTGAGGCACGGCTCGTCGGCGCGCATGTCGAGCAGCCGCGCCTGTTCGCCGGTCGGCAGCGACGCATCGACCACGTGCTCGATCTCCAGTTCGTCGTGCGACACGTTGTTGAACAGGTACTCGGACGGCGGCTCGACCTGGAAATCCTGGTCGATGAAGCCGGGCGCGGCGGCCGGGTTCACGTAGCGATCCTCGAGCTGGATCGGGCGGCCGTTTTCCTCGTGCACGCACACCACATGAAACACCGGCGTGTTGACCGGCAGGCCGAATGCAGCCGCGACGTCGAACGACGCGGGCTCGCTCGACTGGCTCAGCACGCGGCAGCGATATTCGTGCCCACGCGCGCGGATTTCGTCGCGGATGTGCGCGATCATCAGCAGGTTCGACTGCGGCTTCACTTCGGCGACGAACGTGCCGACGCCCGCGATGCGCTTCAGCACGCCTTCCTCGGTCAGCTCGCGCAGCGCGCGGTTGACCGTCATGCGTGCGACGCCGAACTGGGCGGCAAGATCGAGCTCGGACGGAATGCGGTCCCCGGGGCGCCAGTCGCCCGCTTCGACGTTCTGGCGAACGAGCGTCTTGATCTGCTGGAACGGTGCGGTGGCCTTCGTGACCATCGGGGATCCTTGCGCGAAAAGGTGACGATGCTAGTCGTCGTGACTGACGATGACCAGGATCTCCGCCTGCGCGGTGCCGAGGCTGCGCGTGCGGTGCGGGATGAGTGCGTTGAAATAGACTGAATCGCCGGCCTTGAGTTGCACCGTCTCGTTCGGAAATTCGATTTCGACGCGCCCCTTGTGCACGAACAGGAATTCCTCGCCTTCGTGCTCGCGGAACGTCGACGCGACGAATTCGTGCGGCGGATGCACGACGAACGGCAACATCTTCTTCGGCGCGACGCCGGCCGCGATGCTTTCGAAGCGGTGGGCCTGGCTGTCGGCTGCGGCGCCCATCGTCGTGCGCTCGCCGGCGCGCGTGACCGTGATCAGCTCGCGGTTGTGGCTTTCCGAGAACAACTGCTCGACGTCGACGTTCAGCGCCTTCGACAGCTTCAGCGCGACCGCGATCGACGGCACGCTCAGGCCGCGCTCGACTTTCGACAGGTAGCTCTTGGTGAGGCCCGTCTCGTCGGCCAGCACGTCGAGCGTCCAGCCCTTCTGTTTTCTGAGCAGCTTCAGGCGAATCGTCATGGGGCGCCAGGTGTCCTTCGAAAAACCGATTGTAACGCATGACACAAAGTGTCCTGTGGTGTATCGTGTGTCATGTTTTGCCGGGAAAGCGGCCGCGGACGGCGCGACCGACCCGATCCATTCAGGAGGTGAACATGGCGGAAACGCTGAATCTGACGAAGGAGGCGCTGGTCGCGCTGGCGGAGCGGCGTCTGGACAACGCGGTGGGCGACAGCGGCTGGTCCGCGCGGCAGAAGCTCGCGCTCACGTGCCGGATCCTGTTCGACGCCGGTCACGATTCGGGCCTGGCCGGGCAGATCACCTGCCGCGCGGGCGAGGCCGGCACGTACTACACGCAGCGGCTCGGGCTCGGTTTCGACGAGATCTCGGCGGCGAACCTGCTGCGGGTCAACGAGGATCTCGACGTCGTCGACGGCGAGGGCATCCCGAATCCGGCCAACCGGTTCCATACGTGGATCTACCGCGAGCGCCCGGACGTGAACTGCATCATCCATACGCATCCGGCGCATGTCGCGGCGCTGTCGATGCTCGAGCAGCCGCTCGTCGTGTCGCACATGGATACCTGCCCGCTGTACGACGATTGCGCGTTCCTGAAGGACTGGCCCGGCGTGCCGGTCGGCAACGAGGAGGGCGAGATCATCTCGAAGGCGCTCGGCAGCAAGCGCGCGATCCTGCTGTCGCACCACGGCCAGCTCGTGGTCGGCAAGACGATCGAGGAAGCGTGCATGCTCGCGCTGCTGATCGAGCGGGCCGCGAAGCTGCAGCTGCTCGCGATGGCGGCCGGTGAAATCAAGCCGGTGCCGCCGGCGCTGGCGCGCGAAGCGCACGACTGGATTTCGAAGCCGAAGCGCGATGCGGTGACGTTCGACTACTACGCACGCCGGGCATTGCGGACGCATCAGGACTGCGTCGCATGAGCGGGCGATTCGTCGTTCTTGTCCCAGATCATCATTGAGGAATACCTATCGTGTCCATCCTGCTGAAAGGCATCATTGCCTACCCGGTTACGCCGTTCTCCGCTGACGGCGGCGTCGACCTGAAAGCGCTCGAAGCGCTGATCGAGCGGCTGATTGCCGATGGCGTCCACGCGATCGCCCCGCTGGGCAGTACCGGCGAAAGCGCGTACCTGTCCGACGCCGAATGGGACGCGGTCGCCACCGCGTCGATTCGTGCGGTGAAGCGGCGCGTGCCGACCGTCGTCGGCATTTCCGATCTCACCACGGCGGGCGCGGTGCGCCGCGCCCGCTTTGCCGAACAGGCCGGTGCCGATGCGGTGATGGTGTTGCCGGTGTCGTACTGGAAGCTCGCCAACGACGAGATCGTCGCGCACTATCGCGCGATCGGCGCTGCCATCGGCATCCCGATCATGCTGTACAACAACCCCGCGACGAGCGGCGTCGACATGTCGCCCGACCTGATCGCGACGATCTGCCGGACCGTCGACAACGTGACGATGGTGAAGGAGAGCACCGGCGACATCGGGCGGATGCACCGGCTCGCGCAACTGAGCGACGGCGCGATTCCGTTCTACAACGGCAGCAATCCGATGGCGCTCGCCGCGCTCGCGGCGGGTGCGGCCGGATGGTGCACGGCCGCGCCGAACCTGAATGCGGCGTTGCCGCTGGCGCTGTTCGACGCGATGCAGGCGGGCGACCTGGCGCGTGCGAGGACGGTCTTTCATGCGCAGCTGCCGCTGCTGCAGTTCATCGTCAACGGCGGATTGCCGGTGACCGTGAAGGCCGGGTTGCGCCTGCGCGGCTTCGATGCCGGCGAACCGAGAAAGCCGCTGATGCCGCTCGGCGACGCGCGCACGCGCGAACTCGAACGCCTGCTCGCGGCGCTGCCCGACGGTGTGACGACATGAGCGATACGACACGGCCGCTGATCTCTGCCGCCATCGACGCGGTGCAGGTCGGCAAGCGCCGGCCGCTGGCCGGCACGCCGCACGCCAGCGCGATCGACAAGCAGCCGGTCGACGCGCGTCTGTGGCTGGGCACGCTCGGCTTCGCCGGCGACGAGCAGGCCGATGCGCGGCATCACGGTGGGCCAGACAAGGCGGTGCACCACTATGCGCACGATCACTATGCGTGGTGGTCGGCGCAAATCGGCGCGCGCGACGTGCTGGCGCAACCGGGCGCGTTCGGCGAGAACCTGTCGACGCTCGGCGTGACCGAGCACGACGTGTGCCTCGGCGATGTGTTCACGCTGGGCGGCGCCGTGCTTCAGGTGTCGCAGTCGCGGCAGCCGTGCTGGAAGCTGAACGCGCGCTTCGATCATCCGCGGATGGCCGCGCTCGTGCAGCAAAGCGGCCGGACCGGCTGGTACTACCGCGTGCTGCAGGAAGGCTGGGTGGAGTCGGGTGACGTGCTGACGCTGGATGAGCGCCGCTACCCGCAATGGCCGCTGGCGGCGGTGCTCGACGTGCTGTACCGGCGCACGCTAGACATGGCCGCGCTCGATGCGCTGTGCGCCGTGCCGATATTGCCGCCCGGCTGGCGCACGATGCTCGAAAGGCGCCGGACGGAGCGGCAGGTCGAAGACTGGACGAAGCGGCTCGAAGGACGATGATGCGCCGCGTGCCGCGTGCCGCGTGCCGCGTGACTCAGTGGCTCGGCAGTTCCCGCACGTCGGCGGTGGGCACCGAGCCGAACGCGTCGCTCAGCGCATAGCCGATCAGCTGTCGCGCGGCCGCCTCGGGCGTCGCGAGCGCGCCGCTCGACTTCAGCTGGTCGAATTTCTCGCGCATCGGGAAGTTGTCTTCGCTGGTCGAGCGGATCGTCGCCTGCATGCCCGTATCGACGACGCCCGGCGCGACGCTGCAGATCCGCAGCGCGCGGTTCGCGTCGAGTGCGACTGCACGCGCATGGTGATCGAGTGCCGCCTTGGTCGCACAGTAGACGCTCCAGCCCGCGTACGCGTTGCGTGCCGCCCCGCTCGACACGTGCAGGATCCGGCATTCGGTCGTGGCGCCTGCCGCTTGCGTGAGCGCGGCCGACAGCATCAGCGGCGCCGCGACGTTCACGCCGACCGCGCGCGCGACGATCGACGGGTCTTGCGCGGCGAGCGGGCCGATCGGATCGACGATGCCCGCGTTGTTGAACAGCAGCACGATCGACGCGCCGTCGACGAAGCGGCGCAGCGTGTCGCCGGCCAGCCAGGCCGCGACGGCCGCCGGGTCCGACAGGTCGAGTTCGATTTCGGCGAAGCGGTCGCCGGCTTGCGACGCGAGCGACGGATGGCGGCTGCGCGACACGCCGAGCACGGCGACGCCTTCCAGCAGCAGTTGTTCGGCGAGCGACGCGCCGAGGCCGCGCGTGTGTCCGGTGACGATGGCGCGCACGTGCGGGGCGGAAGAGGATGCGGTCATGGTGATGAGCTGTTCGAAGGGGTGAACGGGATAAGCGGCGTCGACGAGCGGTGCGCATGCGTGGCGGCATGGCGTGCGGGACAGACGATGCGTGGTATTGCGTGCGATGGCGGCCGCGCGGCGCCGCAGACGTCGGGGTGACGCATATCGTAGCGCTCGCATGCGGGGCGTGCAAACGCCGCCGTGTGTGCGGAGGCGGAATCCGCGGTGCTGCGCGTATCCGACGCCGCGCGGCGCGGGCTCGCCGATACGTTGGACGAAAGCCTGCTGCGGCAAGTGCGCGCGCCGGCGCGCCGCGCGGCGCCGGGCCACGCGACGCGAGCTATTATATGGCTCGCCCGTGCGCGATGCCGGACGGGCCGCGACCGTTTCCCTTCACCTGCTGCACGCTGCGACCCACTCATGAACACCACGCCGGATACGCCCACGCCACGCGCCCTTCGCGAACTCACGCCCCTCGAGGCCCGCATTCTCGGTGTGCTCGTCGAGAAACAGCACACGGTGCCGGACACCTATCCGCTGTCGCTGAATGCGCTGACCGCGGGCTGCAACCAGAAAACCGCGCGCTCGCCGGTGATGAACGTCAGCGAGGATGAGGTCACGACCGCGCTCGACGGGCTGAAGCACCTGAGCATCGTGATGGAAGGCAGCAGCAGCCGCGTGCCGCGTTTCGAGCACAACATGAACCGCGTGCTCGGCATTCCGAGCCAGGCGATCGCGCTGCTGACGATCCTGCTGCTGCGCGGCCCGCAGACGGCCGCCGAACTGCGCCTGAACAGCGCGCGCCTGCACGGTTTCGCGGACATCTCGTCGGTCGAGGCGTTTCTCGACGAACTCGCGGCGCGTGCGCAGCCGCTCGTCGTCCGGCTGCCGCGTGCACCGGGCGCGCGCGAGAACCGCTGGATGCACCTGATGTGCGGCGAAGTGAATTTGGCCGATTTCGCCAGCGCGGAGTCCGGCAGTGCGGACTCGGTGCCGCCTTCCGAATTCGAAGCGCTGAAGGCCGAACAGAAGCGCCTCGCGGATGAAGTGGCGCGGTTGAATGCGCTGGTTCTGCGGATGGCCGGCGAGCTGGGCATCGACGTCGACGCGCAAGGCGACGCGGGCTGATGTAGATGGCGGCGGTGGCCCGCCACGGGATGGCCACGTCGCAGCACGGCCGGGTCGGGGCGCGATGCGGGGACTACCCGCATCGCCGCGTTACTTCAGCTTGACGCCCGGTACGAGATAGCGCGAACCGCCTGGTTTCAGGATCGGCGCCAGCGCCTCAAATGGCGCATCGAGTTGCGGCCCGAGGCAGGCGCCTGCCGCGTGGCCAATCCCGGATACGGCGAACGACAGCTTGCCGGGGGCATCGAGCTCGAACGCCAGATATTCGGGGAACACGTCGGCGCACGACAGCGAATCGCCTTTGCCGTCCGTCACTTGCAGACCGTGTGTTGTCTTGTCGCGCAATCGCGTAATGAAACCCGCCAGCGCGGGGCTCGTTTCCGGATTGCCGTCCTTGCCCGCCACGGTCGCGTCAATCACGCGGTTCCATTCGAGGTACGCGCCGCGCAGCAGGTCGAACGTGACAGGATCGTAGTGATTGTCCGGGTACGCGCCGCCGCAGAACAGGCTGCCCGATTCGACGATACCCATCGCCGCACGCGACAGCCAAGTGACCGTCACTTGCTCGTCGTCGTAGCCGCCGAGCGATCCGGATGCCGACCCGTCGTCGCTATAGCGCGTCGATGCGCATTCGAGCGCCGCGAGACTCATCTGCCAGTGCCGTTGTTCCAGCAGATGGTTGACTCGCGCCATCACGGCCGGATCGGGGTATCGGCTCAGCCGCGGATATGCGAGCACCGTGCGCGGGTCGCTCCACATCCGGTACGCGACCGTGCCGTCGCCGATCTCGGGGCCCACCGGCCGTGCATGCCCGGCAAGCTTCAGCGTGGCATACGGCGCGTGCTGCATGTCGATGTCCGCGCTACGCGCGATGCCGCTGCCGACACCACTCCCGTACACGGCAGTGATCGCTTCGACGGCACCGGGCGCAACCGCATCGGGATCGTATTCCGCAACGCGCCGCAGCGTGAAATTACGTGACTTGCCAGAGCGCGCATCGATCCAGCGGCCGCGATAGCCGGCCTTGTCCCGCGTGCCCTGCCAGGTGGCCGCGGCATGATCGAAATCGGCTTGCTGGCCGAATCCCAACGAACTGCGGGCATCGTCCGGCAACTGCGATCGCACGAGCGGTTCGACCAGTTGCGCGGGCGTGCCGTGCAGCGGAATATCGACGCCGTGCTGCGCATAGAAGTAGCGGCCCGAGATCGAACCATCCGCAGCCGGGCGATCGTCGAGTTCCATCACGACGGCGCCGGCGCCCTGCAGCGTTCCTTCATAGACCGTGCGCGGCGTGGCATCGACACAGCCCGCGCGCAACGCAATCAGCACCAGCACGATCCGGATCAGCGGGCGCATCACCAGCGGCACCCGGTTTGTTCGGACGCGTCGACGTCCAGTACCCTGCCGAACGCGGTCTGCTTGCCGGTGCGCGCGCTGGTATAGGTCATCGAATAGATCATCGCGCCTTGCGACATCATCTCGTACCGCCCGTTGATCCTGCCGTCGACCATCTCGACCCAGGTTGTCGTGAACTGGTGCGGGCGGCCCTCGGCGAGCACTTCCTCGTCCACGTGCTCGACCACCAGCGGCAGCGCCGTTTTCGCTTTCGCATAGCGGACCATGCCGCCTGACCAGCCGACGGCGTCGTCGTAGTAGGTGCGCATCTCGAAGCGCACCGGTTTGTCGCCGTCCGATTTGAAGCAGTACACCTCGGTGGAGACCTTCGCGAACGCGGGCAGCGACGCGCAGAGCAGCAGGGCGGCAAGGATTTTTTTCATGATGGGTCGGTGAAGAATGAAATGCGGCATCAACCGAGCACGATCCGCGTCGCGCCTGCATCGACGAGCCGGAACAGCAGATCCTCGACGGCCGTCTCGGGCGCGGAGCCGAGATCCGCATTGACGCGCCACCCGTGTTCCGTGCGAACCGGTTCCGACAGGTAGTGAGCGATGCCGTGCAGGCCGTCTTCGGCCGGCGTGTTCTCGTCGTCGACGTCGAACCACGCGAAGAACCACGCCTTGAACGCCTCGACGGCCGCGCTTGCGTCGAGACCATCGGCCTCGATCGCGGCCCAGTCCCACACGAACGGGCGGATCGACACGGCTGCTGTTTCGAGGTCGAACGCCAACGGCTCGAACGCCAGCTGCGTGGCGGAATCGACCATCGCCGGCTGGCCGGCCGATTCGCCTTCAGTGGCGATGAGGTCGGCCCGGCACGGCAACGCGAGCGGCCCTTCGGTGGCGAGCGTGCCGTCGGCCCGCCGGTAGGCCGGTTCGACGATCACGGCCGGTTGCGCCGCCGCTTTCGCGAGCAGGTCGGCATACGGTTGGCGGATGGCGCGGAGCAGTTCGGAGACGGTCATCGTGGCGTATCGATTGGGCAGGGAGCGATCGGTTACAGGCAGTCAGTATGCGGCGCGGCCGGCATCGCACGACGTGGCCTTCGGTACCGGACAGCCGTGATCGTACGGCACTTCGACAACACGCGGACAGTCGGCCGAATGGCCTGCGCAACCCGCATCGCGCGGCGACCGATTTAGACGTTTACCTTCAAACAATCGAAAACGCCCATCGGGCGCGCGCTCGTTGTGCTTCAATTCATCCGGTTTGTAGTCCTACTAAAATTACAGGTTCAGAACAGGCCGGATTACTCATTCACAGGAGACAGTCGATGGCTCGGAAACGGTTTTGAAGCGGCACACGCGATGGTCTGCAACACCGCGAACTTCCTTCGATGAAAGCAGGTTATCCCAGGGGCCCCAACCATGTCCTCCAGACGTTTCATGATGGCCGCGGCAGCGATGTCCGCCGCGTTGGCCATCAACGCGCCGGCAGCCAGCGCCGCCGCGCCAGCCGTATCCGACCCGTTCTACACGTACACCGGCACCACGCCGTTGGCATCGATTCCACCGGGCACGGTGCTCAAGACGCGCAACGTCACCTACCACGTGGCCGGCATCCCCACCGCGCTGACCGCGCAGCAGTTGCTGTATCGCACCCATAACGCGCTGAACCAGCCGGTCGTCAACGTGACGTCGGTGATCCGGAGCCCGGTCAGCAACGGCCAGGCCATCTCGTACCAGTCGGCCTACGATTCGCTGAATCCGTACGACGAGCCGTCGCAGGTAATCGCCGGCGACCGCGACGTGACCAAGATCATCAACGTCGGCACGCTGCTCTACAGCGCGGAATCGATCCCGCTGTCGACGCTGCTGCTGCTCGGCTACAACGTCATCGTGCCCGATACGGAAGGCCAGACGGCCGACTTCGCCGCCGGCCCCGAATACGGGATGACGACGCTCGATTCGATCCGCGCGGCGCTCAATACGCCGTCCACGGGCCTGAATCCGTCGAGCAAGGTCGCGATGATCGGCTATTCCGGCGGCGCGATCGCGACGAACTGGGCCGCGCAGCTCGCGCCGAGCTATGCGCCCGAGATCAACCGGCAGCTCGTCGGCGCGGCGGAAGGCGGCGTGCTGGTCGATCCCGCGCACAACCTGCGCTACGTCGACGGCAGCATCGTGTGGGGCGGCGTGGCCGCGGCCGCGCTGGCCGGGCTGTCGCGCGGCTACGGCTTCGACCTGACGCCCTATCTCAGCGATACCGGCGTCGCCGTGTTCAAGGACATCCAGAGCCAGTCGCTCGCCTACATCCTGCCGAAGTACACGGGGCTGCGCTGGGGCACGCTGTTCAAGCCGCAATACGCGAACGACATCAACAGCATTCCCGTGTACGTGACGTATGCGAACAAGGTGAATGCGGGGCTGGCCGCATCGCCGACGATCCCGATGTTCATTGGCCAGGGCACGGCCGGCGCGCTCGATGGCACCTTCAGCAGCCAGGTGGGCGACGGCGTGATGATGGCGTACGACGTGCGCGCGCTGGCGCAGAAGTTCTGCGCCAGCGGCACGCCGGTCACGTACAACGAGTATCCGCTCGAACATGCGGGCGCGATCGTGCCGTGGGTGGCCGGCATGCTGCCGTGGCTCTACGACCGTTTCAACGGGAGGGCCGCGCCGAGCAATTGCTGGCTGACGTCGCTGCTGCCGAGCAATTCGCTGGCGCCCGAGACGCTGCACTAGCCGCCACGCCGCGAGTGAGGCGGCGCATGGCCGGGCGACCCTTCGCGGGTCGCCTTTTTCTTTTCGCCTTTTGATCTGCGTCGCGCTGCGGCAAGGCCGCCGCGTCGGTCTCCCCGCCGCAACCCGCCACCGTCCCGCCCGGGTGCCATAATCGAGCCTGCCCATCATTCCAGACGTCCCCCGGAGAATCACCATGCAGAACCTCGACAATCCTTCCCACGATCGCGAGGTAGGCAGCGCCGACGCGACGCAGGACACCACGCGCATCGACGACGTCCGCATCGGCGCCGTGCGCCCGCTGATTTCGCCGGCGCTGCTGCTGGACGAACTGCCGGTGCCGGCCGCCACGCAGACGCTCGTCGAGGATACGCGCCGCGCGATCGGCGACATCCTGCACGGCCGCGACGACCGGCTGCTGCTCGTCGTCGGCCCGTGCTCGATCCACGACCACGACCAGGCGCTCGATTACGCGCGCCGCCTGAAGATCGCCGCCGATGCGCTGAAGGACGACCTGCTGATCACGATGCGCGTCTACTTCGAGAAGCCGCGCACGACGGTCGGCTGGAAGGGCTACATCAACGATCCGCGCCTCGACGGCAGCTTCCGCATCAACGAAGGGCTGCGCGCCGCGCGGCAACTGCTGCTCGACATCAACGCACTGGGCCTGCCGGCGTCGACCGAATTCCTCGACCTGCTGAGCCCGCAATACATCGCCGACCTGATCGCGTGGGGCGCGATCGGCGCGCGCACGACCGAGAGCCAGAGCCATCGCCAGCTCGCGTCGGGCCTGAGCTGCCCGATCGGCTTCAAGAACGGCACCGACGGCGGCGTGCAGGTCGCGTCCGACGCGATCGTCGCCGCGGCCGCGAGCCATGCGTTCATGGGGATGACGAAGATGGGGATGGCCGCGATCTTCGAGACGCGCGGCAACGACGACGCGCACGTGATCCTGCGCGGCGGCAAGAACGGCCCGAACTACGACGCCGAGCATGTCGAGGCGAGCTGCGCGGTGCTGCGCAAGGCCGGCCTGCGCGAGCAGGTGATGGTCGACTGTTCGCATGCGAATTCGAACAAGTCGCACGACCGGCAGATCGACGTCGCGCAGGATCTCGCGCGGCAACTGTCGCAGGGCGAGCAGCGGATCGTCGGCGTGATGGTCGAAAGCCATCTCGAGGCCGGGCGCCAGGACCTGAAGCCGGGTGTGCCGCTGAAGTACGGCGTCTCGATCACGGATGCATGCCTGAGCTGGACGCAGACGGAGCCGGTGCTCGACGTGCTGGCGGAGGCAGTGCGGCAACGGCGCGTGCAGGCGCGCAGCGCGTGACGAGGGCGATGTACGTGATTCGCTGCGGTATCCGTAACGTCGCCATGGCAAGACGCGCCTGACAGCGGCTGCGTCATCACGTCCGATGCAGCGTTTCGCGAGTGGCGCTACCATGGGCCGGTGTGATGCGTCGTACAGAGGCCTTTTCGTTTCACGCGGCGCATGCACGGAGGCGGCTTGGCCGGCCGCCGACACCGACAACAATTCACCGGAGTGCATAACAGCATGGCTTTCTACAAGACCCTCATCGCAGCAACCGTCCTCGCCTCGAGCGTCAGCGCACATGCGCAGATCGCGGGTGCGCAGCCGATCAGCGTGACCGTCGAGCAATCGCAGGCGCTGCTCGAAGGCTGGAGCGTGAAGAAGAGCGTGCTCGGCAAGGCCGTCTACAACGACGAGAACCAGAAGGTCGGCACCGTGCGCGACCTGATCGTCGCGCCGGACGGCTCGGTATCGGCGGCGATCGTGTCGGCCGGCGGCTTCCTCGGCGTGGCCGCGCATGACGTCGCGGTGCCGATCGCATCGCTCGACGTGCGCAACGGCAACATCTACCTGCCGGGCGCGACGAAGGATGCGCTGAAGGCGACGCCCGCGTTCCAGTACGCGAAGGTGCCGTCGCCGCCGAAGCCGAAGAAGCTCGACGACAAGCACTGAGCCGGCACCGATTGGCAATGCCCGGCGCGCAACGCGCCGGGCATTTTGTTTGCGGTCAGCCGTTCGACGGATCGTCCGGTGGCGCGAGCGCCACAATGTGGCTGATGCCTTCGTGCGCCATCTTCGTATAAGGGCTGAAGCGCTCGGTATTGCGGACGAGTTCTTCCGCCACCGTGCGCTCGACGCCCGGCAGTTGCACACGAATGTTCGCGTTCAGCATGAACAGCCCATCCACCGGATCGCGGCAGAAGTCGACCGATGCACTGACCGACGCGCCGGCGATCGACACGCCGGCTCGCGTGGCGAGCAGGCTCAGCGCCCCGTGAAAGCACGCCGCATAGCTCGCGGCAAACAGTTGCTCCGGGTTCGGGCCGTCGCCCGGCCCGCCCAGTGCGGACGGCAGGCGCAGCGCCACATCGAGGCGGCCGTCGTCGGAACGCGCGACACCCGATGCGCGGCCATGCTCCGCAGCCCCGCCCGTGACGGTCACCGTCGTCGAATAGAGCGTCTGCGGTTCCCGCCCGCGATACTTGTCGAGCAGCGAGAGCGGCGGCGGCCGTAGCGGCGTCATGGCGTGTGCGATCCTGCGGTGCAACTCAGCGCGCGGGCTGGTTTTTTTTGAACCACGTATCGAAGGTCGTCGCAGCGAGGCGCGCGCCGGGCGCGGGGACGAGCGTGTCGTCCTGCAGTATCGCGCCGAAATAATCGGCGCCTGCGTCCCTGACCACCGTGCGCGGGTCGTGCGTGATCTTCAGGAAATGTTCGACCAGGTCGGCGATCCGCACCCGATCGGGGCCGCCGATTTCGGCGATGCCGTTGCGCGGTGCGTCGAGCGCGACATCGGTGACGGCGGCCGCGACGTCGTCCGACGCGATCGGCTGGAAGAACGCGGTGGCCTGCCGCGTGGCGTCGCCGTCGGCGCTCGCCTGTGCAATCGCGCCGACGAATTCGAAGAACTGCGTCGAGCGCACGATCGTGTACGGCACGCCTGCTGCGCGGATCAGGTCTTCCTGAATGAGCTTGCCGCGGAAATACGCGCTTTGCTGCAGGCGGTCGGTACCGACCACCGACAGCGCGACGTGATGGCGCACGCCCGCCGCGCGCTCCGCGGCGAACAGGTTGCGCCCCGACGTCTCGAAGAATGCCTTCACGGCCGCTTCCTCGAACGACGGCGAGTTCGCGAGATCGACCACGACGTCCGCGCCCGCCAGCGCGTCGCCGAGCCCCGCGCCCGTGATCGTATCGACGCCGGTCGACGGCGCTGCCGCCAGGGCGTCGTGGCCGCGCGCGATCAGGTTCCTGACGACTTTGCTGCCGATGAGGCCGGTACCACCAATCACGACGATCTTCACGGTTGCTCTCCTTGAACGGGCGCGCGGGAGGCGCGCCGCCTGAATCGGTCGAAGCCGGCGCGCATCGCATTCGCACGCGTGCGCAGGCACGTTGCCGAATGGCGCGCCGCGATGCCCGCACGCCGTTCGATCAACCCGCATCGTAGGCAGATGCCGCGCGATTCGGTAGAGCCCCACAGGTGCTCACGGTGTTGCTTCGAATGCATCAATCGACCGGCTCCAGCGGCGCCGTCGTCGTTACGGTGGTCATCGTGGTCATCGTCGTCAGGCACTGCAGGTCGCGTGCGCGCGTCTGTTCGATCATGTAGTCGATGAATGCGCGGATGCGCGTCGGCAGGTGCTTGCGGCTCAGGTAACACAGATAGTGTCCGCCGTCGTCCGGCGCGTGCTGGCCGAGGCAGCTCACCAGTTGCCCGTCGGCGAGCAGGTCGCACACCTGGTACGCGGGCAGTTGCGCGATGCCGAGCCCGTCGAGCGCCGCGCGCACGACTAGATCCATGTCGTTGAAGGTGTGATGCGCGGCGAGCTGGTGCTGCTGCGCCAGCCCGTCGATCTTGAATTCCCATTCCGTCACGCGGCCCGACGCGGTGCGCAGGTTGATGCAGCGATGCTGCGCCAGCTCGTCCACGTGACGCGGCAAGCCGTGCCGGTGCGCGTACGACGGCGACGCGCAGACGATCATCTGCATCGGAATCAACTGGCGCGCGACGATCGCGCTGTCCTCCATGCGGCCGTCGCGAAACGCGACGTCGATGCGGTCGGCGGAGAAATCGGCCGGCCGGTCGTTCAGTAGCAGTTCGAGCGTGATGTCCGGATACTGCGCGTGGAAATCGCCCAGCAGCGGCGCGATGATCTTGCGGCCGAAGCCGGGCGTCGAGCCGATCCGCAGGTGTCCGCTCGGCGGGCCGCTGCGCAGCTCGCGCATGTCCTCGATCGCCTGCGCGAGCTGTTCGATGCCGGGCCGGCAGTTTTCATAGAAGCGTTCGCCTTCGCGCGTGAGCGACATGCTGCGCGTCGTGCGCTGGAACAGGCGCGCGTCGAGCCGGTCCTCGAGCCGCTGCACGTGGCGGCTGACCGACGAGCGGCCGACGCCGAGGCGATCGGCGGCGCGGGCGAAGCTGCCTTCGGTGACGACGGCCAGGAAGGTGACCACGCCGGCGTAGCAGGTCGAGAAGGTGCGCGCGAACGGATCGTCGGCGTCGGGGCGGCGGATGGAAGTATCTGACATGAAGGTGCTGGAATCGTGGTGTCCGTACGCGACTAGACGTTTCAGCACAGCGGCCTGTGACACCGTCCGCCATCTTTTTTAAAAAATGGGACGCGGCGGCGGGCGGGCAGGATTTTTTCCGGCACGAGCACGAGCTTCGATGGCGCGCGATGCGCGCACGTCACCCAGCGATGCAGGTTGCTGCCGCGAGCCGGGCGAGCTTGTCGGGGTTGCGCTGCACGAGAATCCGGACGATGCGCGTGCCGTCGGTCTCGAACGACATCGCGGCGTCGAGCTGTCCGTCGATGAAGCGCAGCATGGCCCACTGGCCGTTGAGCACGACGGGCCGCATCTCGACCCCGCTGCCGTGGCGCAGCCACGTCGCATAGAACAGTTGTGCGACACGCCGGCTGCCGACCATTGGCCTCGGGACGCTCCGGACCTTGCCGCCGCCGTCGCCGATCAGGGTCGCGTCCTCGGCGAGCAGCGCCTGGATCGACGGGAAGTCGCCCTGCGCGAGCGCGTGCGAGAACGTCTGCAGCAACCGGTGGTGCGTTTCGCGCGGCACCGCATGGCGAGGCGAGTCGTCGTCGCGCAGCCGCGCCTTGGCACGGCTGACGAGTTGCCGGCACGCGGCTTCGGACTTGCCGATCGCGTCGGCGATCCGGTCGTAGTCGATCTCGAAGATTTCATGCAGCAGGAAGGCGGCGCGCGCCTCCGGCGTCAGCCGTTCGAGCAGCAGCAGGAACGCGACCGACACGTCGTTCGCGCGCTCGGTCATTTCCTCGGGCGTGGCCGGTGATGCGTCGAGTTCCGGCTCGGGCAGCCAGATCCCCGCGTATTGCTCGCGCCGGATCTTTGCCGCGCGCAGGCGGTCGATCGACGTGCGTGTCGTGACGGCGACGAGCCACGCTTCGGTGTTCTCGATCCCGTCGCGTGCCGTGTCGTGCCAGCGCAGCCAGACGTCCTGCACGATGTCCTCGGCGTCCGCGATGGAGCCGAGCATCCGGTACGCGATCTTCTGCAGGCGCGGACGCAGTGCCTGGAACGTGTGTGCGTCGTCGGCCGTCACAGCCATACTCCGCTGAACCCAAATGTGACCGGCCCGCTCAGGAGCACACTGCCGGCGCCGTCCCAGCGCACCGTCACGTCGCCGCCGTCGCACTCGACCCGCACGGTCTCGTCGAGCAACCCGCGCCGGATGCCATTGACGACCGCCCCGCACGAACACGATCCCGAACCGAGCGGCACGCCGCCGCCGCGCTCCCAGATGCGCAGGCGAACATGCGTGCGATCGATGACCTGAACGAAATGCACGTTGGTTTTCCGCGGAAACAGCGGGTGCGTTTCGATGGCCGGGCCGAGCGCCGCGACATCGATCGTGCGGAGATCGTCGACGAAGAACGTGCAGTGCGGATTGCCCATGTTGCACGCGGCCGGCGCGCCGGGCAGCGGCAGCGCGAGGGTGTCGAGTGACTCGGCGAGCGGCACGTCCCGCCAGCCGGTGAGCGGCCGGCCCATCTCGACGGTGACCAGGCCGTTCGCCTCCGTCGAGCACACGAGATACCCGCGGGGCGTCCGCAGCACGAGCGACGACAGGCCGGTTTCCCGCATCAGTTGCCACGCGACGCCGCGCGTCGCGCTGCCGCAGGTGTCGAGCGGCGTGCCGTCCGCGTTCCAGAACGCGACGCGGGCCGCCGCGTCGTCGCAGTCCGACACGACCGCGAGCTGGTTGAAGCCGATGCCGAAACGCCGGTCGCCCATGCGCCGCACCAGATCCGGGGCGATGGGGGGCGCTTGATCCTGATCCTGACCGCGCAGGTCGACGATGGCGAAGTCGTCGCCATTTGCGTTCATCTTCTGAAATCTGAGCGGCATGACAGTTCCGGAAGGGAGGCAGGCGAACACTGTACGTGGCTCGCCGTTCGCGATCAATCGCCGCACGATGCCGTGCCCGCGCCATACATCTACGTAATTCTACGTAGCTCCGCATACGTAGTTATCCGCTTGTAAGCCGCCCCGGTCGCGCGGAATACTACGGCCCATCGCCGCGACCTCTGCGAGGCTGCGGCACGACGCATCGACGTCACGCGGGTTCGGCCCCTCGCCGCATCCACTCAAAAACACATTGGAGACCAGGAGACGCCATGAATCGGGCTTCCAGTACCCTGCTCTGGATCGCGGTCGCGCTGCTCGGCGCGTTCGCGTTCGGCACGATCGCACTCGCACACGGCGAGCGCGTCAGTGCCCTCTGGATCGTGATCGCCGCAGTCTGCGTGTATCTGATCGCGTATCGCTTCTACAGCCGTTTCATCGCCAGCAAGGTCATGCAGCTCGACGGGCTGCGGATGACGCCGGCCGTCAAGTACAACGACGGCCTCGACTACGTGCCGACCAACAAGTACGTGCTGTTCGGCCATCACTTCGCCGCGATCGCCGGCGCCGGCCCGCTCGTCGGGCCCGTGCTCGCCGCGCAGATGGGCTACACGCCCGGCATGCTGTGGATCCTGGCCGGCGTCGTGTTCGCCGGCGCGGTGCAGGACTTCATCGTGCTGTTCATCTCGACGCGCCGCGACGGCCGCTCGCTCGGCGATCTCGTCAAGATGGAGCTCGGCACGGTGCCCGGCGTGATCGCGCTGTTCGGCGCGTTCCTGATCATGGTGATCATCCTCGCGGTGCTCGCGCTGATCGTCGTGAAGGCGCTGACCAATTCGCCGTGGGGCACGTTCACCGTCGCCGCGACGATCCCGATCGCGCTGTTCATGGGCGTCTACACGCGCTACATCCGTCCGGGCCGCATCGGCGAAGTGTCGATCATCGGCTTCGTGCTGTTGATGGCATCGATCGCATTCGGCCAGCACGTGCACGATTCGCCGACGCTCGCCGCGTGGTTCACGTTCACGGGCACGCAGCTCACGTGGATCCTGATCGGCTACGGCTTCGTCGCGTCGGTGCTGCCGGTGTGGCTGCTGCTCGCGCCGCGCGACTACCTGTCGACCTTCCTGAAGATCGGCACGATCCTCGGCCTCGCGATCGGCATCCTGGTCGTCGCGCCGGAACTGAAGATGCCCGCGCTGACGAAGTTCGTCGACGGCACGGGCCCGGTGTGGTCGGGCAACCTGTTCCCGTTCCTGTTCATCACGATCGCGTGCGGTGCCGTGTCGGGCTTCCATGCGCTGATCTCGTCGGGCACGACGCCGAAGCTGATCGACAACGAAACCAACGCGCGCTTCATCGGTTACGGCGCGATGCTGATGGAATCGTTCGTCGCGATCATGGCGCTGGTCGCTGCCTGCGTGATCGAGCCGGGTATCTACTTCGCGATGAACGCACCGGCCGCCGTGCTCGGCTCGACGCCGGAAGCGGTGGCCAACACGGTCACGCAATGGGGCTTCGTGCTGACGCCCGACATGCTGACGCAGACCGCGAAGGCCGTCGGCGAAACGACGATCATCGCGCGGGCGGGCGGCGCGCCGACGCTGGCCGTCGGCATGGCGCACATCCTGCACCAGGTGATCGGCGGCGAAGCGATGATGGCGTTCTGGTATCACTTCGCGATCCTGTTCGAGGCGCTGTTCATCCTGACGGCCGTCGATGCCGGCACGCGCGCGGGCCGCTTCATGCTGCAGGACCTGCTCGGCACGTTCCACCCGGCGCTCAAGCGCACCGAGTCGCTGCCCGCGAACCTGGTCGCCACCGCGCTGTGCGTGGCCGCGTGGGGCTACTTCCTGTACCAGGGCGTGGTCGACCCGCTCGGCGGCATCAACACGCTGTGGCCGCTGTTCGGCATCTCGAACCAGATGCTCGCCGCGATCGCGCTGGTGCTCGGCACGGTCGTGCTGTTCAAGATGAAGCGCGAGCGCTATGCGTGGGTGACGATCGTGCCGACCGTGTGGCTGCTGATCTGCACGCTGACCGCCGGCTGGCAGAAGATTTTCGACGCGAACCCGAAGGTCAGCTTCCTCGCGCACGCCGCGAAGCTGCAGGCCGCGGTGGACGAAGGCAAGGTGCTCGCGCCGGCGAAGTCGATCGCGCAGATGAAGCGGATCATCTTCAACGACTACATCGATGCGGCGCTGGCCGGGCTGTTCATCTTCGTCGTCGTGGCGATCGCGGTGTACGGCGTGATCGCCGTGCTGCGCGCGCGCCGCGAGTCGAAGCCGACGGTGCGCGAGACGCCGTACGAAGCGATGCCGGCCGCGCAGGCGCTCGGCAGCGGACGTTAAGGGGAGGCCGCGATGTTCAGCGATCTTGGCAGCGACCTGCGCAGCGCGGGGCGTTACCTCGGGCAGGCGTTGCGGCTGATGGTCGGCCTGCCCGACTACGACACCTACGTCGCGCACATGCGCGCGACCCATCCGGACCGCGAACCGATGACGTATGAGGAATTCTTCCGCGAGCGTCAGAACGCGCGGTACGGGTCGGGCGCGGGGAAGTGCTGTTGAACCGGGCGGTCCAGGCCGTTCGGTAACCGAAAGGGAAGCGCCGCGATGCATGTCGTGGCGCTTTTTTCTTTGGCGGGCCGGCGGCGTGCTGCGCCGTTTGCCTGAACGCAGCACGGCAAATTCCGCCGGCCGGTATCATAGGGTTCCCTCTTTTCCCGATGGACCCGCAGGAGAACACGTCGTGCATGTCGGTGAGCGTTTCAACAGCATTTCCCATCTCGTCGGCGCGGTGCTGTCGGTGGTCGGTCTCGTGGCACTCGTGACGATGGGCGCGCTCGAAGGCGATCCTTACAAAGTGGTGAGCTTCAGCGTGTATGGCGCGATGCTGATCCTGCTCTATGCGATCTCGACGCTGTACCACAGCGTCCGCAATCCGCGCCTGAAAGCAATCCTGCAGAAGTGCGACCACTCGGCGATCTACCTGCTGATCGCCGGCAGCTATACGCCGTTCACGCTGGTCACGCTGCGCGGCCCGTGGGGCTGGTCGCTGTTCGGCGTGAGCTGGGGGCTGGCCGTGTTCGGGATCGTGCAGGAGCTGACGCTCGGGCGGCGCACGCGCCTGTTGTCGATGATCCTGTACGTGGCGATGGGCTGGCTCGCGCTCGTCGCGGTGCGTCCGCTGATCCATGCGCTGCCGCCCGTCGGTACCGCGTGGCTCGTGGCCGGCGGCCTGATCTACAGCGCGGGTATCTACTTCTTCATCAACGACGAGCGCATTCGCCACGGGCACGGCATCTGGCATCTGTTCGTGCTGGCCGGGAGCCTGTGCCAGTTCGTCAGTGTCGCGATGTATGTCGCGTGAGCGGCAGGCGGCGTTGAGGCAATGACGGCGCGCCGTGCCGCCGCGCGCGCACCTGCCGGAGCATGCGCTACCGGCGCGTGGCGGTCCGCAGCTGCGTGGCCGGTTCGCCGGGTACCGGTGTCGGCCGCGTGGTGATCCACCATGTCGCGGCGGCGAGTGCCGACAATCCGGTCGCGATGCCGAGCGCCACCCGCATCGCCGCCGGAAACGGCTGCAGCGTCGCGATGCACGCACCGAAAATCGCCACCCCGAGCGCCGATCCGCTCTGCCGCGCCGCGTTCAGCGCGGCCGCTGCAACACCGGCGCGGCGCCGGTCGACCGTCCCGAGCGCCGGCGACGTCGCGGCCGGCGAGATGAATCCCGATGCGAAGCCGATCGCGAGCATCGGCGCGACGGCGAGCCATGCGGGTGTCGTCGCGCCGATGCCCGTCATGCCGAGCGCGCCGGCCGCATAGAGCGCGAACGCCGCGCACATCGTGCCGCGCGCGCCGAAGCGCGCAACCAGCCTGCCCGAACCCAGCCCGCCGAGCGCGACCATCGCGGTCATCGGCAGGAACGCGAGCCCCGTATCGAGCGGGTTCGCGCCGCGGACTTGCCGGTAGAACAGGCTGAACACGAACAGCAAGCCGTAGAACACGAACGCCGACGCCATCGACACGACCGTCGATCCGGCGAACAGCCGGTTGCGGAAGAACGCGAGCGGCAGCATCGGTTCGCGGCGCCGCGCTTCGATCGCGATGAACGCGCTCCACGCGACGACGCTCGTCACCGCGCCGCCGATGATCGGCGCCGAGCGCCAGCCGAGCGTCGGGCCTTCGATCAGCGTGCCGATCAGTGCCGCGATCGCAACGATGGCCGCGGCCTGGCCGCCCCAGTCGAAATGCCGCGATGCGTCGACGACGGCGGCGCGCACGACCGAGCGGCCGAGCCAGATGCCGGCCAGCCCGAGCGGCAGGTTCACGAAGAACAGGCTGCGCCACCCGAACAGATGGATCAGCAGGCCGCCGATCAGCGGGCCCGACGCCATCGCGATGCCACCGCAGCCCATCCACAGGCTGATCGCCGACGCGCGCGCGGCCGGTGCGGGGAAGGCGCGGTTGAGCAGCGCGAGCGAGCAGGGCACCAGCATCGCGCTGCCGACGCCTTGCAACGCGCGGGCGATCGCGAGCGCCGGGAGGCTCGGCGCGATGCCGCACAGCGCCGACGCGGCGGCGAATACCGCGAGCCCGGCGAGATAGACGTCGCGATCGCCGAGCCGGTCGCCGAGCGTGCCACCCGTCATCAGCAGGCTCGCGAACGCGAGCGTGTATGCATTCACGATCCACTGCAGGCCGGCCACGCGGCTGCCGAATGTCTGGGCGATGTCGGTGAGCGCGACGTTGACGATGGACGCGTCGAGCAGCACGAGCGTGTAGCTCACGCAGGTCGCGGCGAGCACGCGGCGGGCCGCGGCGCGGGTCGGCACGGCGGCCGTCATGCGCGGTCCGGCGCCGGCGTGGCGGCGCGCAGCGCGAGAAAGCCGACCCATCCCCAGTACACGCGATGATGCGCGATCAGCCCGTCGCGCAGGTCCATCACCTCGACGAGATCGACCTGGTCGCCGTCCGGCGTGGCGCGCGGGTATTCCCACGTGAGCTGGCGGCCGTTCGAGAAGAACAGCCCGGTGCGGTACCAGCGCCCGAGCTGGTTGGCCGGATTGCGCAGGCCCGCTGCGAAGAACGCGCCGATCGCGGCCTTGCCGTGCAGCACGCCGGCGCCGTGTTCGGGCAGCGTGACGACGATCAGCGGGGTTTCGAGTACGGCGTCGTCGGCATACAGCGCCATCAGCGCATCGACGTCGCGCGCGACGACGGCCGCGTGCCAGCCTTCATAAATGTGCCGGACATCGGCGTGGGCGTGTGACATGACGGGTTCCCGAAGCATCGATAACGGAACCCACTGTAGGGGCGCGCCGCCGCGGGACGTTTCACGTCGACCCGAAACGTGGATGTCGCCGCGGCGCGGGCGGCCGCGTGCCGGCTCTTATCCGGCCAGCGCGTCGAGATTCAGCTGATACGACTTCCCGATCCACACCGCGCAATCGCGATGGTCGCGCAGTTCGTCGTTCGTATTCGGATGCAGGAAGATATCGAGCGCGCCGTGGTTCAGCACGAGCCACGGCACGATCTCGTCGAAGCGCGCGGCGTCGAACGCGATCTGGTACGACCAGGCCGGGTGCGGGCCGACGAGGCGTTCATGAAAGCGGCCGAGTTCGATGACAGCGCCGAACCGTTCGTCGACGACCTGGCGAAACGCCCAGGCCGCGTCGCGGCTGGCCGCATCGAAATAGACGTGTGCGTGCCAACTGTGAATGGCGGTGGTGTCGAGGGCAGCCATGGAAGGACTCGATGAAAATGGGAATGCATGAGGTGCCGTGCGAAACGGCCGATGCGTGATTATCGCGCGTCATTGCCATGCGCGTCGTGTCTCGATCCGGCAATCCGGACGCGATGATTTGTCCTGAATCACGAGAACCGTTCGATTCGACGGGCCCAGCGATTGAGGTATCCGCACGCGCGATATCACGCCGGAAGCCTTGTCGGCGGGTGCGCCGGTGGTGATCGCATCGGCAACATGTCATTTCGGAAATTGAAACAGCGCGGCGTGCGCTGCTTCGGATTGTCTGAACAAACGAGATCAGGGCATTGAATGAAATAAAGAAATTCCTGTTTGGCGGGATTCGCGCATGACGCGATTTGCGCACCGGGTGTCGACACCGAAAATATCAATTGCAGAATCGGCTATTCATACGGAATGCAGCGCGTCATACGATGGTTTCAACGCATCGTCGAACATGATCGATGCGGGGACAACCACCTGGAGGCCACTATGCGATCCCTCGTTCCCGTTGCGGTACTTTCCTGCGCACTCGCTGCGCTGCCCGCCGTCAGTTTCGCCCAGTCCGCCGTCATCGACGGCGCATCGAATGCGTCGCTGTCGAGCTGGTCGGCGGCGCGTGCCGAAACCGACGCGCAGCTGATGCAGATGACGCGCGCCGGTTATCGCGCAACGTCGGCCGGCAACCAGAACTATCCGCTCGCGATGCAGCGTGCACTCGAACGGGTTCACAACCCGGTGCCGGACCGGTCGCGCGAAGAGCATGCCGCGATGGAAGCGCGCGCCGCGCGCGACGTGCAGGGCGGCCATCCGGTCAAGGCGTTCTTCGTGAAGACCGCGTACTACCTGAAGGGCGAGAACACGTTCTGATGCAGGAGGCGAGCATGGCTTGCACGATCCGATTTGCAGGCGTCGCTCGCGCGTCGGCGCCGCGCCGGCCGCCGGACGCACGAGCGACGCCACGGCGCGACGATGGGCACGACGCGCGGCGTCGTACGAAGCATCTGCGCGCCGCGCGCCGCGACGCCGTCGCGTGCCGCATCGCATGGCCGGCTTTCGACGCGAGCGATGCGCCCGCCGACGGGAGTCCATCATGAAGGGCGCCCGGAAGAACCGTCGCCACGTGCCGCTGACCCGCGAGTGGCTGCTGCCGCTGCCGCCCGTGCATGCACGCGACATCTCGCTGAAATGCCACATGGCGCTCGTCGCGCTGCGTAGCGGGCATGGCAGCGAGGCGCTGCTGATGCGCTTGCGCACGAGCGTCTACCTGGTGTTCCTGGCGCTCGACGATGCGGTATGCGCGGACGCGGACATCGACCTGTGCGTCGATGCGGAACGGGCGCTCGATGCAGGCGTGGCGCGCGCGGCGCAAAGCGGCGCATGGACGCTGCGCGACGACGAATGCGCGGTGCTCGAGCATGTGCTCACGGCGCACGACACGTGCGTCACGACGCTCACGCGGCATCGGCTGGCCGAGCTGTGGGAGCACGTCTGCGCATTCGCATCGAGCGGCCAGCCGGCGCTCGTCGCGGGCGCGGCGCAGAAGCTGCGCATGCATGCGGCCGAATCGCTGGCCGCGTAGCGTCGCACCGGTTTCGCAGGGAGGATGGAGGAGACAGGGCCGGCCGCACCGGCGCAGCCGCGTTGATTCAGCGCATGCGTGACTGTCGCGGCAATCGATACGGTGGCGGCGAAACGCGATGCAAAATCGCGGCCCAAAACAAAAGCGCCACGGAGCGGACTCCGTGGCGCTTCATTCTTTCCCGCCGGCGCGGACGCGTGGCCTCCGCGTGGGGAAACGCGCTTAAGCGGCTGCTGCCGGCTTCGCCGCCTTTTGCAGCTTGCCCTTGCCGGCGCGCTGGATTTCCTCGAGCTTGATCTCGACGTGACGCGAGAACACGTACTCGGCCGGGCGCTGCTTGTCGATCGGAATGTCCGGCGCGAACGGGCCGTCGGTCTTGATGCCCTTGCGGCTCACGGCGAACGCCTTCAGCGGATGCGCCATCGTGTCCATCACGGCGGTCGCTTCGAAGCCGCAGTGGACCATGCAGTCCGCGCACTTCTCGTAGTTGCCGACGCCGTAGTTGTCCCAGTTCGTGTCTTCCATCAGTTCCTTGAAGGTCTTCACGTAACCTTCGCCGACCAGGTAGCACGGCTTCTGCCAGCCGAACACCGTACGCGCCGGGTTGCCCCACGGCGTGCACTTGTACGTCTGGTTGCCGGCCAGGAAGTCGAGGAACAGCGACGACTGGCTGAACGACCAGCGCTTGCCGCCTTCGCCGCGCTTCAGGATTTCGCGGAACAGGTTCTTCGTCTTGTCGCGGTTCAGGAAGTGCTGCTGATCCGGCGCGCGCTCGTACGCGTAGCCCGGCGACACGGTGATGCCGTCGACGCCGATCGGCTTCAGCGTATCGAAGAACTTCGCGACGCGCTCGGGGATCGCATCGTTGAACAGCGTGCAGTTGATGTTCACGCGGAAGCCGCGGCGCTTCGCTTCCTTGATGGCCGCGACCGCCTTGTCGTACACGCCTTCCTGCGACACCGAGTGGTCGTGCATCTGCGCGTCACCGTCGAGGTGGACCGACCAGACGAAGTACGGGCTCGGCTGGTAGTCGTCCATCTTCTTTTCCATCAGCAGCGCGTTCGTGCAGAGGTAGACGAACTTCTTGCGCTTCATGATGCCGCGGACGATTTCCGGCATTTCCTTGTGCAGCAGCGGCTCGCCGCCTGCGATCGACACGATCGGTGCGCCGCATTCGTCGACCGCTTCCAGGCATTCCTGGACGGACAGACGCTGGTTCAGGATGGGGTCCGGGTAATCGATCTTGCCGCAGCCGTTGCACGCGAGGTTGCAGCGGAACAGCGGCTCGAGCATCAGCGCGAGCGGATAGCGTTTGTTGCCGGACAGGTGTTGGCGCGTGATGTACGCGCCGACGCGGACTTGCTGGAGCAGCGGAATAGACAAGAGATGTCCTCCTTAAACTTCGCGGGCGACAGCTTGCGTGAGCTTCGCCGGCAGCTTGAATTCGACTTTTTCCTCACGGCCCGCCATCGTCGTGACGTCGACGGGACCCAGCGCGCGCAACGCGCCGATGACATCTTCGACCATCTCCTCGGGCGCGGACGCCCCGGCGGTCAGGCCCACGGTTTTCGCATTCGCGAACCATTCGGCCTTGACTTCCGAACCGTCGGCGACGAGGTAGCTCGGCACACCGCTTTCGGTGCCGATCTCGCGCAGGCGGTTCGAGTTCGAGCTGTTCGTCGCACCGACGACCAGCAGCACGTCAACCTGTTCGCTCAGCTCGCGCACGGCGGCCTGGCGATTTTGCGTCGCGTAGCAGATGTCGCGCGTGTCCGGGCCGACGAGGTCGGTGAACCGGCGCTGCAGCGCTTCGATGATGCCGCGCGTATCGTCCACCGACAGCGTGGTCTGCGTAATGTACGCGACCGGCGTGTCGACGGGCAGCGTCAGCGTATCGACTTCGGCTTCGCTCTGCACGAGGATCACCTCGGCCGGAATCTGGCCGATCGTCCCCTCGACTTCCGGGTGGCCCGCATGGCCGATCAGGATCAGCCGGCGGCCCGCCGCGACATACTGGCGGCCCTGCACGTGCACTTTCGTGACGAGCGGGCAGGTGGCGTCGAGCACGTCGAGCCCGCGCGTTTCCGCGTCGCGCTCGACCGTCTGGGCGACCCCGTGCGCGCTGAAGATCGCGACAGCGCCGTGGGGCACCTCGTCGAGTTCTTCAACGAATCGGGCCCCTTTATTACGCAGATTTTCGACGACATGCCGGTTATGCACGATCTCATGACGCACATAGACCGGCGCACCGTGCTGTTGCAGCGCGCGATCGACGATCTCGATCGCGCGGACAACCCCCGCACAAAAGCCGCGGGGCTGGGCAAGGATGACTCGCATAAGTGAGCGAACTCCGACGACAGACGCCGGGGTTCGAGGAGCTGGCACTCGCTCGCTCGCCCCGGCTTGATGTTATGAAGGCAGGAACGAACCGGCCGGCCAGGCCCCGGAACCCCGAATTAATCGCGCATTTTAACTCTATCGGGAAGTCCTTGCTCTGGTGCTGTGTCCGGCGTGTTGCATTTGCGGGAGAACCGCGTCGGCGCTGGCGCGCGCGGAACCCAGTAAACTACGCGGTTTCGCGGGCAGCCGCTCCGGCTGCCCGGCGTCGCGCTCATTTCAAGGCCATTCGATGACCGTCGATTCTTACGCGTATTGCCCGGCCGCCCGTGCGGTTTCGGGTGTTTTGTTCCCGACCCCTATTGATTTTGCCGATGCCGGCGCCCGACAGGAGGCGCGCCGATGATGCTGGTTCTTGCATTCCTGGTGTCCGGCGTGTCGCTGATGATCTGGATCGTGCTGCTCGTCGCGCGCGGCGGCTTCTGGCGCGCGGTGCCCGCGCGGCCGCTGCCAGATCGGAAGGGCGTCGTGTAGGGAAAGAGCGGATGGCATGGGTTAGCGGTAGGCGA
>NZ_JAAGPC010000254.1:0-240 GCF_017104595.1 Burkholderia sp. Tr-20390
CAGACTATGAAGTTCGTCGCTGAACAATGAGTTCTACACGACATATCGAAATACATTGTGATTTCACTCGTGTGCTGAGGCATAAGAGACTCGGTACGACTACAATGCTCATATTAGGAATCGTGATCCGTACATGTATCGACTGTCATGCATACTAACATCTGAAATACATTTATTTTATTTATAATCGTCTTGCATTTGTCATCTCGATCATTTCTTTTTTGTTTTTTTTTAATCATC
>NZ_JAAGPC010000255.1:0-9086 GCF_017104595.1 Burkholderia sp. Tr-20390
TTCTCGCAATTGCGGCGCAACCATCCGGGGCTCGTCATCGAACTGGTGCCGACCGACCGCCTGCAGGACGTGCTCAAGCGCGAGGCCGACATCGCGGTCCGGATGACGCCGCCCACGCAGGAGGCGCTCGTTGCGCGGCGCATCGGCGCGGTCGATGTCGGGCTGTATGCGCGCGACGATTACCTGGCGCACAACGGCGTGCCCGAGACGACCGACGCACTCGCGCATCACGCGCTGATCGGCTTCGATACGGTCACGCCGTTCATCCGCTCGATGGGCCGCAGCATGCCGCTGTGGAAGCGCGATGCGTTCTCGCTGCGCACCGACAGCAACCTCGCCCAGCTCGCGATGATCCGCGCCGGCTACGGGATCGGCTTCTGCCAGAGCGGGCTCGCGAAACGTGACGCGCGGCTCGTGCGGGTGCTGCCGGACACGCTCGCGATGCAGCTGGAAACCTGGGTCGTGATGCACGAGGACCTGCGGTCGAGCCCGCGCTGCCGCGCGGTGTTCGATGCGCTGGCCGACGGGCTGCGTGCGTATGTGAGCTGCGAAATCGTCGAATAAACGGTGCGCGGCGACGGCACGAACGAAGTGAACGAAGCGGCCGCCTGGCGCTATTCGTAGATTTTCCCGGCGAACAGGATGTCCGCCATGCGCCGCCACGGATTGTCGGGCACGTCGTAGAAACGCAGCCCTTCCTCCGACGCCTCGGCCCAGTCGACCATCGCGTCCAGGTACTCGCCGATCGAGCGGTTTTCCCAGCCGAGCGCGGCGCGGGCGTACGGCGACGGCGGCACGTCGGCCTCGAGCTGGCGCTCCGTGTTCCAGTCGTGGCCGAGCACGCGCAGGAATTGGATCAGCGAGCGTTCGTCGACCACGCGCTCCAGCGCATCCTGCAGCTTCGCGTCCATCTGGCGTTGCAGTTCGTCGTTCATTTTTATGTTCCTTCGCGCGCCTCTCAGGGACGCGCCGCCGCCAGTCGTGCGGCCCGGTTTTACATCAGCAATTGCCGCGACAGCACCTCGCGCGCCTGCGTGACGGCTTCGCGTTCGCCGGGCATCGGCGGCGTCAGCGAAAACACCGCGTCGGGCAGCGGCGGCAGCCGGTATTTCGCGCCGAGCCGCATCATGCCGTCGCCGATCGCCGACGCGCACAGGCAGCCCACCCCGAGCCCCGCCGCCAGCATCGACTGCAGCCCCGCCACCCCGGACGCGCTGTGCACGAGCCGGTACGGCATGTGCTGCTCGTCGAGCGAGCGCACCGCGACCTGATGCATCATGCAGTCGTCCGGCAGCAGCACGAGCGGCAGCGGCTCGGGCAACTGCTCGGCGAGCGCGGGCGATGCGACCCACGACAGCGGCTCGCGCCGCAGCACCCAGCGCGTATCGGCCGACGCCGGCCGGAACGGCCCGCTCGACAGGTTCATCACCACGCCGAGATCGACCTGCCCGCGCGCATGCGCGGCCTCGATATCGGCACTCTTCATCGCGCTGACGTGCAGGCTCAGTTGCGGGTAGCACTCCCGCAGCCGCGCGAGCAGGCCCGCGACTTCGTTGGTCCGGTAGTAATCGGTGATCGCGACGCGCAGCTCGCCCTTGATCGCCTGCCCACGCACTTCGTCGAACGCGGCCTCGTTCAGCGCGACGATGCGCCGCGCATGCTGCAGCAGCCGCGAGCCGGCCGGGGTCGGCTCGACCCCGCGCTTGCTGCGCACGAACAGCGGCACGCCGGCGCGCGATTCGAGCTTGCGCACCTGCTCGCTGACCGTCGACTGCGACAGGTGCAGCAGCGGCGCGGCGGCCGTCAGGCTGCCGGCATCCGCGACCGCCGCGAAAGTACGCAACTGATCCAGGTCGAAACCACGCATCGCCATCCCCCCATCCATCGATTAACCCGATGGATGCTACCACCAATTCCCGCTTTTCCGATTCATCGTCACCGCCCAGAATGGGGGTCAATCGCCCGCCCATGGCCGAACCGGCGCTTCTGTCGTCGCGTCCGGCGTGAATGTGGCACTCATTCTTTCGGACCTGCTTCCATGACGAACGACACCCTTGCCCCCTGCGTGCCGGCCGGCACGGCCGCCGCGGCGACGCCGCGCAGCCACCACGGCTGGGCGCTGGTGGTCCTGCTGGTTGGCGCGATTTTGCCGCCGCTCGACTACTTCATTGTGAATCTCGCGCTGCCGGCCATCCGCGACGGCATCGGCGCGCGCCCGGCCGAGCTGCAACTGGTCGTGTCCGCGTACGCGTGCGCGAACGCCGTCGTGCAGATCACCGGCGGCCGGCTCGGCGACCTGTACGGCCGCAAGCGCATGTTCATGATCGGGATGGCCGGCTTCGTCGTCGCGTCGACGCTGTGCGGGCTCGCCGGCAGCGGCGCGGTGCTGGTCGGCGGCCGCGTGCTGCAGGGCCTGTTCGCCGCGATCCTCGCGCCGCAGGTGCTCGCGACGATCCGCAGCGTGTTCAGCCCGCAGGAGCAGGTGCGCGTGATGGGCTTCTACGGTTTCGTGTTCGGCCTCGCGGCCGTGATCGGCCAGCTCGGCGGCGGCGCGCTGATCAGCCTGCATCCGTTCGGGCTCGGCTGGCGCGCGATCTTCCTCGTCAACCTGCCGATCGGCATCCTGGCGCTGATCGGCAGTTGGCGCTTCATCCCGGAAAGCCGGCCGCCGCAAGGCCAGCGCATCGACGTGCCGGGCATGGTGCTGCTGTCGCTGTTCCTGCTGATGCTCGTCTATCCGCTCACGCACGGGCGCGAGGCCGGCTGGCCGCTGTGGATGGTCGCGTGCCTCGTCGGCGCGCTGCCGATGCTCGGCGCGCTGCTGGCGGTCGAGGCGCGCCGTCTCGCGGGCGGCCACGATCCGCTGCTCGACGTGCGCCTGTTGCGCAACCCCGTCGTCGCGCTCGGGCTCGTGCTGGCGTTCCTGTTCTATACGCTGAGCGCGTTCTTCCTGAGTTACGGGATCTACCTGCAGGGCTGCCTGAACTGGTCGCCGCTCGCGTCGGGGCTCGCGATCCTGCCGCTCGGGCTCGGTTTCCTGTCGAGCCCGCTGCTGATGCCGCGGCTCGTCGGCCGGTTCGGCGGCTATCGCGTGCTCACGCTCGGTTTCGCGATGCTCGCGGCCGGCGTCGCGACGGCCGCCGCGCTGGCGGGTGCAGCCACGCCGGGCGCCGGCTTCTACGTAGGAATCGCGGCGATCGGGATCGGCCAGGGCCTCGTGCTGCCGTCGGTCGTGCGGATCGTGCTCGCGGAAGTCGACACGGCCCGCGCGGGAGTCGCCTCCGGCATGGTCACCGCGATGCTGCAGATCGGCGCGGCCGTCGGTGCGGCGACGCTCGGCGGCGTGTTCTTCGCCCGGCTCGGCGCGCATCCGGCCGCGCTCGATTACGTGCAGGGCTTCAGGACGTCGATGTTCGCGTTGACGGCCGTCCTGCTCGTGTGCATCGCGCTGTCGGCGCTGCTCGGGCCGCTGCATCGGCGGCTGCATGCAGGCACGTAAGCGGGACGGGAATCGTTGCGGCGGCAGGGTCTGATGCGGAAGCGATGCCGATGCAGGTGCGGCCGCTCGCCGGTCTCGGGCTCACGCGTGATGCTTGCGTTGCGCCTGGCGCGCTTCCCATTCGGCCAGCTCGACGCGATACCGCGCGAGTGCTTCGTCGTAGAGATCGAAGACGCACGGCGAGCAACCGCTGTTGCAGCAGTCTTCGAGTTCGGGCTGGATGGGCGGGGTCGGACGGGGATCGTCGACGGACGGATCCGGAGAGACAGTGTTGGGCACGGCGAAAATCGAATGAATGGACGCGTTCAGTATAAGCGGATGCCGCACGGCATGCGTGCCGCGCGGGCCATACCATGCTGCGTCATATCCCCAGTATCGTCACCTGGTCCTGGCGGATCCGGACCTCGCGCGTCCATGCATCGATTTCGGCAATCACTTCCGCAAGCGCAGCGCAACGCGTGTCCGGACGGTCGATGAAATCCTGCCGCGAATCGCGGAACACGAAGCCGAGCCGCTCGAGTGCCGTCGTTCGCTGCGTGGCGTCGCTCACGCTTCGCCGGGCGCTGATCCATAATGGCGCGATTGTCGGCGAACCCGGCGACGCCGTCGATGTCTCGCTTCCATCGCATTCCGGCCGGCGCACGACCCGAACCCACCACGACGCTCGCCGCCGCATCCTCGTCATCGCCCCACAGGAGCCGCACGATGGCCGAAGCAGTGAATCCGCCGGAAGTCTGGACGCCGTTCGGCGCGTTCTCGATGGCCGTGATCCAGGGCGATGGCCGAATCGTGCATCTGAAGGGGCAAGTGTCGCTCGACCGCGACGGCCGGGTGGTCGGCCACGGCGACATGCGAACGCAGGTACGTCAGACGCTCGACAACATCCGCACCGTGCTCAACGCGATGGGTGGACAGATGCAGGACGTGATCTCGCTCGTTCACTACGCGACCGACATCGATGCCTTCATGCAGGCAGGCGACATCCGCAAGACCTACTTCGCCGAGCCTTATCCCGTGACGACGACCGTCCAGGTCGAGCGTCTCTACCATCCCGATCTGCTGATCGAGATCACCGCTGTTGCCGAAATTCCGCTGGCACGGTTTCGGCGGCCTGCACCGCGCGCGTGACTCAGCGATGTGGCGATGTGGTACCGCGCCGTATGACGCGCCGGCCGTCACCTTCCCGACCGGCGCGCCTGCGCACAATCCACCCGCTTACTTCCCCTGCGTGCCCGGCTTAACGGCCCCGGCCCCCGCCTTGTCGGCCAGCGGCTGCCACGCGGCACCGAGCGAATACCAGTCCACACGGCGCGTGAGCGTCATGATGCCGGCGAGGATCGCGAACAGCAGCAGCGAACCGAGCATCAGCGCGTTGTCTTCCGACAGCAGCAACCCGTAGAGCGCCGCGTACAGCACCGCGAGCAACACCGCGAACACCGCCCCGCGCTTCACGCTGTGCAGCACGAACGACAGGTAGAAGGCGAGCAACCCGATGCAGGCGCCGCTCGCCGCGAGATACGCATACGCGAACTTGATGTGTTCGGACAGGCTCAGCAGCAACAGGAAGAACAGCGCGAGCGACAGGCCGACCAGCGTGTACTGGATCGGGTGAATGCGCAGCCGCTTCACGAGTTCGTACATGAAGAAGCTTGCAAACGTGAGCATCACGAACAGCGCACCATACTTCGTCGCACGCTCGGCCTGCAGATAGACGTTCACGGGTTCGATCACCGACACCGACGCCATTTCGATCGCGCCTTCCCCGTCGCCCGAGATGATCTGCTCACGCGCCTTCGTGTTGAACGACGTCACGCGCCAGTTGCCGGTGAAGCCGCGCGCATCGACCGTGCGGTTGTTCGGCAGGAATGCGCCGTCGAAACTCGGATGCGGCCACGTCGACTTCAGCGAGAAATCGTTCTGGTCGCCCACCGGCGCAAACGCGACGGAATCCGCACCGCGCAACGGCAGGTCGACGCTGAACGGCACGGCCGCCCCCGCGTTTGCGTCCGCCAGCGCCGCAAGATCGACGTTCGCGTGCACGCCCTGGCGCAGGCTGTCCAGCCGCGTGCCCTGCTCGACGTCGAAGCGCGTGCCGCCGATGCGCAGGTCGGGCTGCGCGGTCAGCCCGCGAATGTCGCCGATGCCGATCGACACATAGGCATCGTCGATCTTGAAGCTCACGTGGCCGTCCGCCTGCGGCAGCTTCTTCAGGTCCGGCAACGGCAGCGTGCCGGTCATCCGGCTTGCCAGCTCGTACACCAGCGCCTTGTGGATGCCGCGATAGCGGACGCTGGTGGTCAGCGTGCCGTCGACGTTCAGCGTCTTCGGAAACACGAGCAGGCGCTTCGTCTCGCTGCGCAGGCTCGTCTTCGTCGCGCCGCCGGCCGGCGAATCGTCGCGCACGCGCGTGACTTCCGTGTAGTGCACGACGAGCACGGGGCCCGCCACCGTCTGCGGCCCCGCATAGCTCGACCAGATACTCTGCAGCGCATCCCGGCGATAGGCGGCGCGTTCGTGCACGATGCTTTGCACCATCTGCAGCGGGATCAGGATCAGCAGCGCGAGAAACGCGGTGATCGCGAATTTGAACAACAGGACTCGATTCATGGCCGACAGGTACCGGAGTAAAAGGGTACGGTCAGCATGATCCGGCCCGGTGAAGGGCGATTGAAGCCGATGTGAAGCGAAGGTGTGGCGAACGTGAAGTTGAAGGGTGTTCAGCCCGCCGACGGCAGCGTGAGCGTCGCGCACGCGCCGCCTTCGTCGCGGTTCGCGAGCGCGACCTGGCCGCGGTGCAGCATCGCGACCTCGCGGACGAAACACAGCCCGAGGCCCGTGCTGCGATCCTGGCCGTCGGGGCGCGGCAGCGAATAGAAGCGCTCGAACACGCGCGCCAGTGCGTAGTCGGGCACGCCGGGGCCGTCGTCGGTCACACGCACGACCGCGACGTGCGCCTTGCCCGCCGGCTGCCGTTCGAGCGCGATGCGGATCGTGCTGCCCTGCGGCGCGAAATCCAGCGCGTTGTCGAGCAGGTTGCCGAGCGCCTGGCGCAGCAGGAACGGATCGCCTTCGACCACCGCCGGATCGGCTGCGTCGTGCGCGTCGATCGCGAGGTTCACGCCGCGCTGCCGCGCGCGCGGCTCGATATCGTCGACGAGCTGTTCGAGCACCGGCCGCAGCGCGACCGGTTCGCGCACCGACAGGCGCTGCTTCTGCTCGACTTCGGCGAGCGCGAGCAGCTTGCGGATCATCTGTTCGAGGCGGCCGGCCTGGCGGCGGATGTTCTCGGTGAAGCGCCTCCGGTTCGCCACCGGCATCTCCTCCTGCAGCAGTTCGGCCGCGCCGCTGATCGCCGCCAGCGGGCTCTTCATCTCATGCGTGAGCGTATGGATGTAGGTCTCGACGTACTGCCGGTCCTCCAGCCGCTGATGCATGCTTTCCACCGCGCGCCCGAGCTCGGCCAGTTCGCTCGCGCCCTGCAGCGGCATGTCGGCGCGCTCGCCCGCCGCGATCGCGCGCGCATAGCGCTGCAGGCGCCGCAGCCCGACCACGAGCCACCACGTGCAGGCCACGCCGATCAGGATCGCGCCGCCCATCAGCAGCGCGCCGTACAGCATGATCTTGCGCTGGCTGCGCGCGATGAACGGCGCGACCGTCTGGTTCGGCTTCGCGATCGTCAGCACACCGATGATCTCGTTGCCGTGCCGGATCGGCGCCGCCACGTGCATCACGGTGCTGCTGTCGTCGTTCGGATCGCTGCGCGTGCTGCGCGCGCCGTACTCGCCGCGCAGCGTCCGGTACACGTCGTTCCAGCGCGAATAGTCCTGCCCGACCGCGCGGCCGGACGAGTCGTAGCGCACGATGCCATGCGCGTCGGTGATGTAGAGACGGTAGCCGATCGTGTTCTTCTGCACACCCCATACGTTCGCGCTGATCGGGCGTTCGTGCAGGTTCGACAGTTGCCGCGCGAACGCGCCGTTGGCGATGTGGCCGTTCGCCATGTCGTCGGCGGCCAGCGTCGCGAGCACTTGCGCGGTATCGACGAGCGTGTCCTCCATCGCCTCGCGCACGCCCGGCTTCACCTCCTGCACGAACACGCGCAGCGTGATCAGCGCGGCCAGGCCGACGATCAGGAAAAAGCCGAAAAAGATGCGCAGGCCGATATGCATGGACGGAGCCGGTCGTTACGGTTGCAGCGAATAACCCATCCCGCGATGCGTGCGGATCGGGTCGCGCTCGGGGTCGATCGCGCGCAGCTTCGCGCGCAACGTCTTGATGTGCGTGTCGACCGTGCGGTCGGCCGAGTCGAATGCCTCGTGCCACACGAGGTCCATCAGTTGCTCACGCGAGTAGATGCGCCCCGGATGCCGGACCAGCAGCGCCAGCAGCCCGAATTCGTAGCGCGTGAGATCCAGTGCGTGGCCGAGCCACGATATGCTGGCGCCGTCGGTGTCGAGCGTAAAACCCGGTGCGATCGTCGCAGCCGGCATGGGCGCGGGTGCCGCTTCGGGCACGGCCGTCCGGTAGAAGCGCCGCAGGATCACGCGCACCCGCGCCGCCAGCTCACGCGGTGAAAACGGCTTGACCACGTAATCGTCGGCGCCGATCTCGAGCCCGACGATCCGGTCGATTTCATCGTGCCGCGCGGTGAGGAAGATCACCGGCACGTCGGAGAACGTGCGCAGCCGCCGGCACACCTCGAAGCCGCTGAGATCCGGCAGGCCGACGTCGAGCACCACGAGGTCGACGCGCGTGTCGCGCAGATGGTCGAGCGCCGCCTGGCCGAGCGTGCAGTGGACGGTCTGCATGCCGTCGGTGCCGAGGGCATAGATGATCGTGTCCGCGATCGCCACTTCATCTTCGACGATCAGGATAGTGGGCTGATGCATGGTCTCAGTCAGGGCTCGCGCAATCCGGTGCGACATTGTACGCACGGCCGGCTGTGGCGCGAGCCCCTGCCTTGCCCTGCCGCGCTATGCCACGCGGCCGGTCATCGGAATCGACGCACCGGTGATCGCCTGCGCGTCGGCCGACAGCAGGAAGCCGATCGTCGCCGCGATCTGCCCCGGCTTCACCCAGCGCGTGAAATCCGCGTCCGGCATGTCCGCGCGGTTCGGCGGCGTATCGATGATGCTCGGCAGGATCGCGTTCACCGTCACGCCGCGGTCGAGCAGTTCGGCCGCCAGCGCCTCGGTGAGCCGCGCGACGCCGGCCTTCGCGGCCGCGTACGCGCCCATCCCCGTGCCGGCCTTGAACGCCGCACCCGCGCCGATGTTGACGATGCGCGCGGCCGGGTTCGCCAGCAGGTGCGGCAGCGCGGCCTTCGATGCGTTCAGCGCGGTCTTCACGTTCAGCTCGTACATGCGGTCCCACGTGGCGGCGTCGCCGTCGGCGATCGTCTGCCACACGAACGCGCCCGCGATGTTCAGCAGCGCGTCGACCCGGCCGAATTCGCGCTGCACGGTATCGAGCGCCTGCGTGGCGGCCTGCGGATCGACGAGATCGATGCCGCCGATGCGCAGCGCGTCGGCCGGCACGCCGGGCAGCGCCTGCGCCGCCGGGGCCGCGCCGCGGCCGATCAGCGCGA